>NZ_JBFOCP010000030.1:108716-277429 GCF_040907855.1 Aeromonas sp. s4
GTTTTTATCAGAGCCATATGGCTAACGCCACGCCCTCGGCCCGATCAGGCTTTCGCTGGCAGGCTCAGGCAGGCGACCACTTCCACCAGCATCGCGCGAGGGGAAGATCCCGAGCGACGATCAGGCCTTCGCTGGCAGGCTCAGGCGAGCAACGGCTTCCACGTGCATGGAGTGCGGGAACATGTCCACCGGCTGCACCTCGTCCAGCACGAAGCCCTGCTTGACCAGCCAGGCGAGATCCCGGGCCAGGGTCTGGGGGTTGCAGGAGACATAGACCAGACGGCGCGGCGCCATGGCCACCAGGGTCTGCAATACCGCCTTGTCACAGCCCTTGCGGGGCGGATCCATCACCACCACGTCGGCACTCACCCCGTCGGCATGCAGGGCAGGCATCAGCTGCTCCGCCTTGCCCACGTGGAACTCGGTCTGCTCGATGCCGTTGAGGGCCGCATTGCGACGGGCGTCGCTGATGGCGCTCTCCACCGACTCGATCCCCACCACCTTGGCGGCCTTGCCTGCCAGGAACAGGGAGATGGTGCCGATGCCGCAATAGATGTCGAACACCGTCTCGCTGCCGGTCAGCTCGCAATACTCCAGCGCCTTGGAGTAGAGCACGTCGGTCTGGCTCGGGTTGTTCTGGAAGAAGGAGAGGGGCGAGATCTCGAATTCGAGCTCGTGGATCTTGTCGCGGATCACCCCGCTGCCCAGCAGCACCCGGTTCTTGTCACCCAGGATGCGGTTGGTGCGCGCCTCGTTGATGTTCTGCACCAGAGTAGTGACCGGCAGATCCGCCAGGGCCGCCAGCAGCTCGGCTTCGAACGGCAGCGCTTCGCCCAGGGTCACCAGCACCACCATCAGCTCGCCGCTCTTGAAGCCCTTGCGGGTCATCAGGTTGCGCACGCAGCCGGTGTGGGCCACCTCGTCATAGGCCGCGATGTCGTGCTCGCGCATCCAGTTGCGTACCCGGGCGTTGAGCTCCACGTGCAGGGAGTCCTGCACCGCGCAATCATCGGCGGTGATGAGGTCATGGGAGTGTTTGCGGTAGAAGCCGATCTCGGCGCCCGCCTCGCTGCCACGCACCGCGTACTGGGCCTTGTTGCGATAGGCAAACGGCGTCTCCATGCCGAGGATGGGGTTGACCACGGCCTCACCCAGCCCGACCTGCTCCAGTGCGCTCTGCACCAGGCTCTGCTTGAGGGCAAGCTGGGCCGGATAGGCCAGCGGGCGCACCTGGCAGCCACCGCATTCGGTGTTGGGGCAAAAATCGGCCACCCGATCGGCAGAGGGCTGGGTCAGCTCGACCAGCTTGCCGTGCAGGTAGTTCGGTTTGACCTCGGTCAACTCGACCAGCGCCTGCTCACCGGGCAGCAGACCCTCGACAAACAGGGGGCGATCGAACAGGCGACCCTTGCCATCCCCCTTGTCGGTCAGTTCCAGAATATCGATCTGATGTTGGTGTCCCACTAACGGCATGAGCGGCTCCGAAGGCATGAAAGAGAGGGTGACGACGGGGCAGACCCGGCGACCCCGAATAAAGGGTGGCAGAGTTTAGCGGAGATCCGCCCAAAATGCAGGCATAAAAGACCCCGCAAACACAAATAGCGACCCTGGCCACCAGCAGCCCGGTCCGGGCAGCCTGGCCAGCCCGCCCCAATAAAAAAACCGCCGGACGGGGCCGGCGGTATGACATTCATGGCAGCAGGATCAATGGCTGTAGGCTTTCTCGCCGTGGCTGGTCACGTCCAGCCCTTCGCGCTCGGCATCTTCCTTCACCCGCAGACCGATCAGCAGGTCCACCAGCTTGTAGGCCACGGCCGAGACCAGGGCGGTCCAGACCACGGTCACCCCCACGCCGATGACCTGTACCTTGACCTGGGCCAGGATGGAGTACCCCTCGGCCACCTGGTTGGTCACATAGTCCCACACCCCGGTACCGCCCAGATCCGGGCTGGCGAACACCCCGGTCAGCACGGCCCCCAGGATCCCGCACACCCCGTGCAGGCCGAACACGTCCAGGCTGTCATCGGCCCCCAGCAGACGCTTGAGACCGTGCACGCCCCACAGACCAGCCACACCGCTGAGCAGGCCGATGATGAGGGCGCCCCCCACACCGACGAAACCGGCGGCAGGGGTGATGGCGACCAGACCCGCCACCGCACCGGAGACGGCGCCAAGCAGGGAGGGACGGCCCTTCATCGCCCACTCAGCGAAAGTCCAGGAGAGGGCGGCAGCGGCCGGTGCGATCCAGGTGTTGGCGAAGGCCAGGGCCGCCGTGCCGTTGGCTTCGAGGGAGGAGCCGGCGTTGAAGCCGAACCAGCCGAACCACAGCAGGGCGGCACCGATCATGGTCATGGTCAGGCTGTGGGGGGTCATGGGGTCACGGCCATAGCCAACCCGTTTGCCCACCATGAAGGCCCCAACCAGACCGGCCACCGCGGCGTTGATGTGCACCACGGTGCCGCCGGCGAAGTCCAGAGCGCCGTGCTGGAACAGATAGCCTGCGGTGGCACCGGCCGCTTCGGCGGCGGCCGCATCCGTGTAGGCATCCGGACCCGCCCAGTACCACACCATGTGCGCCATCGGGATATAGGCGAAGGTGAACCAGATCACCGCGAACAGCAGCACCGCCGAGAACTTCATCCGCTCGGCAAAGCCGCCGACGATGAGCCCGCAGGTGATGGCGGCAAAGGCGCCCTGGAACACCACGTAGATGAACTCGCTGATCCCGACCCCCTTGCTGAAGGTGGCGGCGATGGAATCCGGCGTCACCCCCATCAACAGCACCTTGTCGAAGGAGCCGTAGAAGGCGCCGCCCTCGGTGAAGGCCAGGGAGTAGCCGTAGACCACCCAAAGGACGGTGATGAGGCAGAACAGGGTAAACACCTGCATCAGCACACTCAGCATGTTCTTGGCGCGCACCAGGCCGCCGTAGAAGAGGGCGAGGCCCGGCACGGACATCAGGATCACCAGGGCCGCCGCCACCATCAGCCAGGTATTGTCCCCCTTGTTGATGGTCACGGTCGCGGCCGCCTGTACCACATCGGCCTGCGCGGCCACCTCTTCGGCCCAGCCCGGGGCGGCCATGGTGGCGGCCAGCGCCAGCAGGCCAGTCATTACGAGTCTCTTGAACATACAGCCCTCTCCTTGTCGTCCCGGCATCCGGGTCCATTTCCTGATATGCATTTCCAACCTGGCCACCTGCCCACCGCACCTGTGTGGCTCACGGAGACATCATGGCGACATGACATGGGGAAAGCATAAAGCAGGCCAACAAAAATAATCCTTTTATTTCATGGCGTTATGTTTTTATCACATTCAACACGCACCATCTTGGCGCACGATGCCCGGTTACAGGGGGAAAATCGCACTTTGGCTGTGCATTGCCGGGAAAATGCACCAGGATGACCCAATCGCTTCACAATGACGGGGCGAACCCGTGGTGATGTCACCCTGGCAGGCTTATCTATCCCGCTAAGGTATTTATGAAATAAATGAAATGGGCCATACCATGGTGAAATCAAATGAGGCTGACGGCCAATATCCCCCCACCCGAGGGGCACAAGCACTTTAAGAGTGCAAACGCGCGCCATTCGTCTGGCTTGCCCCGAAATGCCCGGTCATACTGGCAAGCCATCTTCCCCTGTTCCCAGCGCCGCGAGGAGCCCATGCCCAATCTCAACGTGACCGAAATAAAGGCCTTCGTGCCTGCCCGGGATTTCCCGCTGTCAAAGCAGTTCTATCAGGATCTCGGCTTTACCCTGGCCTCCGATGGCGACGGCGTGGCCTATTTTCATCTCGGCAACGCAAGCTTCCTGCTGCAGGATGGCAACCCCCCGGGGCTGGCCGAGCAGCTCATGATGCACCTCCTGGTGGAGGACGTGGCCGCCTGGCGGGCCCAAGTGGAGGCGAGCCAGATCGCCGCCCGCTACGGCGTCCGGGTCACGGAGCTCGTCACCCAGCCGTGGCGCATGAAGGAGTTCTGTCTGTACGATCCCGCCGGCGTGCTGTGGCGCATCGCACAGAACATCGACTGAGGGTATGGCAGTCCGAGAGGCTGATGGCCTGACAGCCTGTGGGTCTGAGGGTCTGAGGGTCTGAGGGTCTGAGGGTCTGAGGGTCTGAGGGTCTGAGGGTCTGAGGGTCTGAGGGTCTGAGGGTCTGAGGGTCTGAGGGTACACCTCTTCGCACCGCCCGGAAAAACAAAAGGCCATCCGCGAGGATGGCCTTTTGTCATGGAATCTGATGGTGCCCGGGGTCGGACTCGAACCGACACGTTTTGCAACGGCGGATTTTGAATCCGCTGCGTCTACCGATTTCGCCACCCGGGCAGCTGCGAGGGATTATACGAATGGCGCTTGGCCATGCAAGGTGTTTTTCTTGCCCCCACCGTTGTTTGCTCATTTATTCAACGCCTTGCCGATGCCAGGCCAGTTACATAGAATGCCCGCATCATATTAATGGAATAATCATCATGGCCAAGCGCAAGACCCCCTCCCCTCTCCAGCCTGCTCCCCGGCATCCGTCCGCCGGTCTGCTGCGCCGCCTCGGCGCCCTGCTCTATGACTATCTGGTGGTGATTGCCCTGCTGATCATCGCCGGCTTCATCGGTATGGGGGTGGCCCACCTGCTGCTGGCCACCGGCATGGCGCACGTTCCCGAGGGCAAGGATGCCGCCTGGCTGCTCACCAGCCCCCTCTACAGCGCCTGGCTGGCCTTCGTCATCTGCGGTTTCTACACCTGGTTCTGGGTCCGTGCCGGCCAGACCATCGGCATGCGGGCCTGGCGCCTGCGCATCCAGAACCTGGACGGCAGCAACATTCGCGTCACCCAGGCCCTGATCCGGCTCGCCACCTCGGCATTTGGCCTGGGCAACCTGCTGTGTGTGTTCAATCGCGCCCGTCCCCGCGCCTTCCAGGACATCTGGGCCGAGTGCGAGGTGGTGGTGCTCGGCAAGGCGGAAAACCTGGAGCAGCTCAATCGCTGATCCCAAGGCGGCAACGAAAAAGGGCACCCAGAGGTGCCCTTTTTGCTGACCAGAACTGACTGCTTGCAGCTCAGAACCTTGACGGAAGCGGTGCATCGGGATGCGATGGCCGCCTTTTGTCAGCAGCCCTCCGCCCTTCAGGCCGCTACTGCTTGCGGCTCAGGATATAGAAGGAGATGCCGCCAAACAGCAGGCTGGGTGCGATGGCCGCGAGGATGGGCGGGACCGCATAGACCAGGCTGACCGGGCCGAACACCCTGTCGCTCACATAGACCGCGAAGCCGGTCATGATCCCCATCAGCATCCGCGCCCCCATGCTCACCGAACGCAGCGGGCCGAAGATGAAGGAGGAGGCGAGCAGTATCATGGCCACCACGGAGAGCGGTGAGAGCAGCTTGCGCCACATCTCCAGCTTGTAGCGTCCGGCATCCTGCTTGTTGGCATCCAGATAACCGATGTAGTCCCGCAGCCCCGAGATGGGCAGGTTTTCGGGATCGATACTGACCACCCCGAGCTGCTTGGGGGTCAGCTCGGATTGCCAGGCCATCTGGGCATGCTCTTCGTCCTGGATCCGGGTGGGATCGTCAAACCGGGTGATGTGCACCTGTTTCAGCAGCCAGTGGTGATCCTCGAACACCCCCTCCTTCGCCTGCACCACGTCGATCAGGTTGCGGGACGGAGTGAAGCGGTAGAGGGTGATGCCGGTCAGGGCGCCATCGTTGCGCACCCCGTTGATGTTGACGAAGTTGTTGCCATCCCGTGCCCAGACCCCGTAGGCCGAGACCGTGAGCCGCCCTTCCGACATGGCCCCCGCCTTGATGTCATCCGCCATCCGCTTGGCGGCCGGTGCGACGTACTCGCCCATCAGCCCCACCAGCAGCATCAGGGGAATGGCGGTCTTGAGCGCCGCCATGACGATGCTGATCTTGGAGCGACCCGCCGCCTGCATCACCACCAGCTCGGAGCTGGTCGCGAGCTGGCCCAGACCGATGAGGCCACCGAGCAGGGCCGCCAGGGGGAAGAAGAGCACCGCCTCCTTGGGCATGGAGAGCAGCACGTAGTAGAGGGCGTTGAGCATGTCGTAGTTACCTTCCCCGACCGCCTTCAACTGCTCCACGTACTTGATGAGCGCGGCCAGCCCGACCAGGGTCAGCTCGCACAGCAGGATCGACATGAAGATGACCCTGCCTATGTATCTATCGAGAATGCCGAACATCAGCAGAGACTCCCAGGTTGCAGCATCATGCTGACTTTCTCTTGAACAATTGCCCTTTGACCCCGTTCCACCAGCTGGTGCCCTGCAGGTTGAGAGGCAACCCTATCAGCAGCAGATAGACCAGGGGCACCAGGAACATCCCGGGCCAGTGGGGCAGACGCCCGCTGTCGATGGCCGACCGGGCGGCACTGAGCAGCAGGAAATAGGAGAGATAGAGCAGGATGGCCGGCAGCAGCTTGGCGTAACGCCCCTGACGGGGATTGACCCGCGCCATCGGCACCACCAGGAAGGTGAGCACCAGGATGGAGAGGGGCAGCGACAGGCGCCACTGCAATTCGGCCATCAGCTGGTTGTCCTGGGTGCCGAGCAATGCCAGGGTCGGCTTGGCCGCCGCCTTGCGGTTGGATCGCTCCATCTCCTGCTGGCGGATCACCAGGCTGTATTCACGGAACTCCGATACCTGGAACTGCTTGCCGGTGAAATGCCCCTCGTAGCGCGAGCCATCCTTCAGGGTCAGCCACTGCAAGCCGTTGCTGTCGGCGGTCACCTGCCCCTCGTTGGCCACCACCACTGACGGGGGTGAGCCACCCTCGGCCCGTTGCAGCACGAAGATTTTCTGCAACTCCGACCCCTTGTCGTTCAGATCCTGGATGTAGGCCACCAGGCGCCCCTTGTCGAGCTCCATGAAGCGGCCGGCCTGCAGGAAAGAGATACCGGGATCGGCCTTGAACTCGTCGATCACCTGGTACTCCCGCTCCTTGGCCTGGGGGGCGACCCAGCCTGTGTTGAACGCCGCGACGGCGGCGGTCAGCAGGGCCAGCACCAGGGCACTGCCCATGATGAAACGGTGACTGAAACCCACCGCGTGCATCACCGTCATCTCGCTTTCCGCGTACAAACGGCCGTGAGCAAACAGAATGGCTAAAAACAGACTGATAGGCAGCATCAACAACGCCATATTCGGCAGGTTGAGCAGCAGGAGGGTGGATACCAGGCGCGTCGGCACCTCACCATCGGCGGCATCGCCAATGATCTGGATAAATTGCTGGCTGACGAAGATAAGCAGCAGCACGAACAGCACCGCCAGCTGGGTTTTCAGGGTCTCCCTGAACAAATATCGGAAAACGATCACAGTCATTCCCAAGTAAACTTGTGTTTTTAGTCGAATGCCTGAAAAATAGGGCCCTATATTGGATTTTTACCAGTTTGAACTGCGGAGCCTGTGACTGTTCGCTCCGCCTCTGATACCCCAACAAGCACCGCATTATTCAATAAATGGTGCCTTTTGTCTTTAGGATGTAGGAGATTCCATGGAGTTCAGTGTAAAGAGTGGCAGTCCTGAGAAGCAACGCAGTGCCTGCGTCGTGGTCGGCGTTTTTGAGCCCCGCCGCCTCTCTCCGGTTGCCGAACAGCTGGACAAGATCAGCGACGGCTACCTCAGCTCGCTGCTGCGCCGTGGCGACCTGGAAGGGAAACCGGGCCAGATGCTGCTGCTGCATCAAGTACCGGGCGTGCTCAGCGAGCGCGTACTGCTGGTCGGGTGCGGCAAGGAGCGCGAACTCGACGAGCGCCAGTACAAGCAGATCATCAACAAGACCATCACCACCCTGAACGAAACCGGCTCCATGGAGGCGGTCTGCTTCCTGACCGAGCTGCACGTCAAGGGTCGGGATACCTACTGGAAGGTGCGTCAGGCGGTGGAAACCACCAAGGCGGGCCTCTACAGCTTCGATCAGTTCAAGACCAACAAGGCCGAACCGCGCCGTCCGCTGCGCAAGCTGGTCTTCAACGTGCCGACGCGTCGGGAACTGACCATAGGCGAGCGCGCCATCAACCACGGCCTGGCCGTGGCGAAAGGGGTGCGCATCTGCCGCGACGTGGCGAACATGCCGCCCAACGTCTGCAACCCCGCCTACCTCGCCTCCCAGGCCCGCCGTCTGGCGGATGCCTATGACAACATCACCACCAGGGTGGTGGGGGAGCAGGAGATGGCCGAGCTCGGCATGAACTCCTACCTGGCAGTGGCCCGCGGCTCCGAGAACGAAGCCATGATGGCCATCATCGAGTACAAGGGCAACGCCGACGCCAAGCCCATCGTGCTGGTGGGCAAGGGGCTGACCTTCGACTCCGGCGGCATCTCCATCAAGCCGGCAGACGGCATGGACGAGATGAAGTACGACATGGGTGGCGCCGCCTCCGTGCTCGGCACCATGCACGCCCTGGCCCAGTTGCAGCTGCCCATCAACGTCATCGGCGTGCTGGCGGGCTGCGAGAACATGCCGGGGGGCAACGCCTACCGCCCCGGTGACATCCTCACTACCATGTCCGGCCAGACCGTCGAGGTGCTCAACACCGACGCCGAAGGCCGCCTGGTGTTGTGCGATGCCCTGACCTATGTGGACCGCTACGATCCCGAGACCGTGATCGATGTGGCGACCCTGACCGGTGCCTGCATCATCGCCCTTGGCCACCATACCTCTGGCCTCTTGGCGAACCACAACCCGCTGGCCCACGAGCTGCTCAACGCCTCCGAACAGGCCGGCGATCGCGCCTGGCGCCTGCCCCTGTTCGACGAGTATCAGGAGCAGCTGGAAAGCCCGTTCGCGGACATGGCCAACATCGGTGGCCGTCCGGCCGGTACCATCACCGCCGCCGCCTTCCTGTCGCGCTTCACCAAGAAGTACAACTGGGCCCACCTGGATATCGCAGGGACCGCCTGGAAGAGCGGCAAGGAGAAGGGCTCCACTGGCCGTCCTGTGCCCCTGCTGACCCAGTTCCTGCTCAACCGGGCCGGCGTGGCGGACGTCGAAGACAAGGAGTGATCCCCTTCCCCATCGACTCGAAGAGCGATGCGAGAAGGCGTTACCCTGTATCACAAGGAAGAGGCCTGCCTCTTCCTTGTTTCATTGAGAGAATCCGGGAAGTCCGTGCCAGACGCGGCTCCCGAAGACGGCCAATCGCTGTCCGTCACAGCCAAACGGGACCGACCTGATGAGCCAAGTGACCTTTTACCTGATGAGCCAGCCCGATGATGCGGATGCCACCGCCGTCGAGCGCCTCGCCTGCCAGCTTGCGGCCGATGGCTGGAGCGCAGGCCACCTCTATCTGCTGTGCGAGGACGAGGCCCAGGCCCTGCGTCTGGACGAGCTGTTGTGGCAGTTGCCGCCCGATCGCTTCGTACCGCACCAGTTGCAGGGGGAGAGCGGTCAGGCCCCGGTGGAGATAGGCCATCAGCCGCCACGGCGGCGCTATGCCTGCCTCATCAACCTGGCCCGGCAGACACCTTTGTTTGCAGGACACTTCGCTCAAGTGGTAGATTTTGTCCCCACTGACGAAACGCAAAAGCAGCAAGCCCGCGAGCGCTACAAGCACTATCGCCAGGCGGGCCATACCCTCGAGATGAGGGATCAGCCCGTCCTTGCCGCACCGGATCCGGCGCAGCCCTGACTGTGCCACCCTCGATCCACGACGAATCAACACCAGAATCCATCCATCCAGAATACGGCGAGACCATGGAAAAGACTTTTAATCACAACGCCATCGAACAGGCACTCTATCAGCACTGGGAAGCCCAGGGTTACTTCAAGCCCCACGGCGACACCAGCAAAGACTCCTTCTGCATCATGATCCCGCCGCCGAACGTCACCGGCAGCCTGCACATGGGTCACGCCTTCCAGCAGACCCTGATGGACACCCTGATCCGCTACAACCGCATGCAGGGCAAGAACACCCTGTGGCAGGCGGGTACCGACCACGCCGGTATCGCCACCCAGATGGTGGTTGAGCGCAAGATCGCCGCAGAAGAGGGCAAGACCCGCCACGATTACGGCCGGGAAGCCTTCATCGACAAGATCTGGCAGTGGAAGGAAGAGTCCGGTGGCACCATCACCCGTCAGATGCGCCGTCTGGGTGACTCCGTGGACTGGGAGCGCGAGCGCTTCACCATGGATGAGGGCCTCTCCGCCGCCGTCCAGGAAGTGTTCGTGCGCCTGTACGAAGACGGCCTGATGTACCGCGGCAAGCGTCTGGTGAACTGGGATCCCAAGCTCAACACCGCCATCTCCGACCTGGAAGTGGAAAACCGCGAGATCAAGGGCCACATGTGGCACCTTCGCTACCCGCTGGCCAACGGCGCCAAGACCGCCGAAGGCCAGGATCACCTGATCGTCGCCACCACCCGTCCGGAAACCATGCTGGGTGATACCGCCGTGGCCGTGAACCCGGAAGACCCGCGCTACAAGGCGCTGATCGGCCAGCACATCCTGCTGCCGCTGGTGAACCGTCTGATTCCCATCGTTGCCGACGAACACGCCGACATGGAAAAGGGCACCGGCTGCGTGAAAATCACCCCGGCCCACGACTTCAACGACAACGAAGTGGGCAAGCGCCACAACCTGCCGATGATCAACATCTTCACCCTGGACGCCCACGTGCGTGCCGAGGCCGAAGTGGTCGATACCAATGGCAACCCGAGCACCGCCTATGACGCTGCCCTGCCGACCGAGTTCGCCGGGATGGAGCGCTTCGCCGCCCGCAAGGCCATCGTCGCCAAGCTGGACGAGCTGGGCCTCCTGGCCGAGATCAAGGATCATGTGCTGCAACAGCCTTACGGCGATCGCGGCGGCGTGCCCATCGAGCCCATGCTGACCGACCAGTGGTACGTGCGCGTGGCCCCCATGGCCAAGACCGCCATCGAGGCGGTGGAAGATGGCCGCATCCAGTTCGTGCCGAAGCAGTACGAAAACATGTACTTCTCCTGGATGCGCGACATTCAGGACTGGTGCGTCTCCCGTCAGCTGTGGTGGGGTCACCGCATCCCGGCATGGTATGACGATGCCGGCAACGTCTACGTGGGCCGCAACGAAGAGGAAGTGCGCGCCAAGCACAGCATCCCGTCCGTGACCGTGCTGCGTCAGGACGAAGACGTGCTCGACACCTGGTTCAGCTCCGCCCTGTGGACCTTCTCCACCCTGGGCTGGCCGAACAACACCGAGGCGCTCAAGACCTTCCACCCGACCGACGTGTTGATGAGCGGCTTCGACATCATCTTCTTCTGGATTGCCCGGATGATCATGATGACCATGCACTTCATCAAGGACGAGAACGGCCAGCCGCAAGTCCCGTTCAAGACCGTCTACATCACCGGCCTCATCCGTGACGAAGAAGGCCAGAAGATGTCCAAGTCCATGGGCAACGTGCTGGACCCCCTCGACATGATCGACGGCATCTCCCTGGAAGACCTGCTGGAGAAGCGCACCGGCAACATGATGCGGCCGCAGATGGCCGAGAAGATCGCCAAGCGCACCGCCAAGCAGTTCCCGGAAGGGATCGAGGCCCACGGCACCGACGCCATGCGCTTCACCCTGGCGGCGCTCGCCTCCACCGGTCGTGACATCAACTGGGACATGAAGCGTCTGGATGGCTACAACAACTTCTGCAACAAGCTGTGGAACGCCTCCCGCTATGTGCTGATGAACACCGAAGATCAGGATTGCGGCTTTGCCGGTGGCGAGATGCAGTTCAGCCTGGCGGATCGCTGGATCCAGTCCCAGCTGCAAGTGGCCATCCGTGACTTCCGAACCGCCCTCGATACCTACCGCTTCGACATCGCGGCAGGCGTGCTGTACGAATTTATCTGGAACCAGTTCTGTGACTGGTATCTGGAACTGACCAAGCCGGTACTGACCAAGGGCTCCGAGGCCGAGCAGCGCGCTGCCCGCCACACCCTCGTCAGCGTCCTCGAGACCCTGCTGCGCCTGGCACACCCGATCATCCCGTTCATCACCGAGACCATCTGGAAATCGGTCGCCCCGCTGGCCGGCGTACACGCCGACACCATCATGATTCAGGCTTTCCCGGAATTCGACGCCGCCAAGGTGGACGAAGCCGCGATGGCGGATCAGGAGTGGGTGAAGGAGTTCATCGTCAGCATCCGCAACATCCGCGCCGAGATGAACGTGGCCCCGAGCGTGCCCCTCAACGTGCTGCTCCAGTGCGATGCCAAGGATGCCCAGCGCGCCCAGGGCAACGAGGCCTTCCTCAAATCCCTGGCCCGTCTGGAATCCATCCGCGTACTGGCGGCCGGTGAAACCGCCCCGCTGTCGGTCAAGAAATTGATCGGTGCCACCGAGCTGATGATCCCCATGGCCGGTCTCATCGACAAGGAAGCCGAACTGGCCCGTCTGGCCAAAGAGGTGGCCCGTCTGGTGGGCGAGTGCGGTCGCATCGAAGGCAAGCTCGGCAACGAGGCCTTCGTCGCCAAGGCGCCGGAAGCGGTCATCATCAAGGAGCGCGAGAAGCTGGAAGATTACCGTCTCCAGCTGACCAAGCTGGAAGCCCAGCAGGCCGAGATCGCCGCGCTCTAAGCCACAGCGCAACATGACAAGCCCCCGTTTATCGGGGGCTTTTTCATGTCAGGGGTTCAGTTCTCCCTCTCCTGCCCCGCGGTTTTATCCCTCCCGCCGGGGCGATATTCAAAAATTCACGAGCCAAATCACCTCCTTTCACAAGCGCAGAGCCCGCAAATTCATTACACTGCCAGCGGTCTTTTCTATCGGGAGTGCTGCTGCAGTATGGAAATATTGATCCTGTTTGGATTGATTTTGCTCAATGGCGTCTTCGCCATGTCGGAAATCGCCATCGTGACGGCACGCAAGGCACGTCTCGCCAAAATGGCGAGCGAAGGGAGCCGCTCCGCCGCCATCGCCCTCAAACTCGGGGAAGATCCGACCCATTTCCTCTCCGCCGTGCAGATCGGCATCACCAGCATCGGTCTGCTCAACGGTATCTATGGCGAGTCCCTGCTGGCCCAGCCCTTCGCCCTCTGGCTGCAGGAGTGGGGGCTCTCCCCCAAGAGCAGCAGCCTGCTCGCCACCGTCATCGTGGTCGTGCTGGTCACCTATCTCTCCATCGTGGTAGGGGAGCTCGTGCCCAAACGCCTCGGACAGCTCAGCGCCGAGCGCATCGCCTGTCTGGTAGCCCGCCCCATGCTCTGGCTGGCGACCCTGACCCGTCCCTTCGTCTGGTTGCTCTCCGCCTCCACCAACGCCAGCCTGCGGCTGCTGCGGGTCGATCAGCGCAGCAGCAACAACGTCACTCAGGAGGAGATCCACGCCATGCTGGTGGAGGGCTCCGAAGCGGGGGTGATCGAGGACCATGAGCACACTATGTTGCGCAACGTGTTCCGCCTCGACGAACGCAGCCTGGCCTCCCTGATGGTGCCGCGCAGCGACATCCGCTATCTGGACCTGTCACTGCCGCTGGAAGTGAACCTCCAACGTCTGGTGGAGTATCGCCACAGCTTCTTTCCTGTCTGTGACGGCAGCCTGTCAGATCTCGTCGGCATCCTCAACGTCAGCAAGGTGCTGCACGCCTACATCAAGGGAGAGCCCATCGATCTGGCGGCGCTGACCCAGGACGGCAGCCTGCTGCCGGAGACCCTCAATGGCCTGGAGCTGCTCAACCACTTCCGTACCCACTCCGAGCACATGGTGCTGGTGGTGGACGAATATGGCGAGCTGCAGGGGCTGGTCACCCAGCAGGATCTGCTGGAAACCCTGGCCGGCGACTTCCAGCAGGAAGATGGGGAGGACAACTGGGCCTTCCAGCGCGCCGACGGCAGCTGGCTGCTCGACGGCCTCATTCCACTGCCAGAATTGAAGGACTGTCTGGAGCTGGTTCGTCTGCCGGAAGAAGAAAAACATCACTATCACACCCTTGGAGGGCTTATCATGCTGCTCCTTGGCCGCCTTCCCCAGACCGGAGACCTGGTCACCCTGGAACAGTGGCAACTGGAAATCGTGGATATGGACGGCCTGCGCATCGACAAGGTACTTGCCATGCCCTTGACCGACCAACCCAGCTAACCTGCGGAGTTTGCATGTATGGAGCAGTTTTACCACCTGGCTCACGCCTTTATGCATCAGGATCTGGCGACACTCTCTGATCCCAAGATGGTCTTCATGGTCTATGTCGTCCTGCTGACCTTCCTGGTGCTCGAGAATGGCTTTATCCCCACCGCCTTCCTGCCAGGGGATACCCTGCTGATCCTGACCGGCGTGCTGATCTATCAGGGGGTGTTGCCGATGGCGGTGGTCCCGCTGCTGATCATGGCAACCTTCGTCGGTACCTGGCTTGGCTACATGCAGGGGCGTTTCCTCGGCCACACCCGGATGTATCACAGGCTGATGTCCCACCTCGATGACAAGCACAAGGAGAAGGTGCACTACCTGCTCAACAAGTACGGCATCATCACCCTGATCACCGCCCGCTACATCGCCTTCGTGCGTACCGCCTACCCCTATATCGTCGGCGCCAACGAGATCCCCCAGGGGCGCTTCCTCGTGGTCAACCTGATCAGCTCCATCATGTGGATCTGCCCCCTGGTCGGGCTGGGTTACTACCTGAGCCACACCAAGCTGGCCGCGCAGTATGAGTCCCAATTTCTCAGCGTCATTCTCTACCTGCCGGTCGTGCTGCTGGTGGGCGGCCTCATCGCTCTGGTCTGGCGCTGGTGGAGCAGACGCAAGCCCGGCGTCTCCAGAGAGTGAGACAAGCCACAGGGTCGCCCACAGGCGGCCCTTTTTTATGGAAAATAGTGGCGAATTCCCCCTGCTCGCTCTTGTAAAGCAGGGGCAAAAATGAGTGAATCTAGCGCCTTTTTTCGCTGTGGATGGAGTTGGTTGTATGGGGTGTTGGATTCGCGCAATCGCGCTGGTAGGTGGATTGATGGGACTGCTGGGTTCGCAGACAGCCCTGGCGACTCCCGACCCGGCCAAGCTGCAGCTCAAATCGGGCAGTGCCCTGGTGATGGACGTCAACACCGGCAAGACCCTGTATCAGAAAAACCCCACCCGGGTGCGCCCCATCGCCTCCCTCACCAAGCTGATGACGGCGCTGGTGGTGCTCGATGCCCGCCAGAACCTCAATCAGACCCTGACCATCGATCAGAATGACAGGGACAACATCAAGCACACCTATTCACGGGTGCGCATGGGCACCCAGGTCAGCCGCCGCGACGCCCTGCATCTGGCGCTGATGTCCTCCGAGAACCGCATGGCCTCGGCGCTTGCCCGCCACTACCCGGGGGGTCGCCAGGCCTTCATCCGCGCCATGAACAACAAGGCCAGACAGCTCGGCATGCGCAACACCCGCTACTATGACTCCACCGGTCTCTCCACCCGCAACGTCTCCACCGCCCAGGATCTGGCCAAGCTCCTCTCTGCGGCCTATCGACAGCCGCTGATCCGTGAATTCACCCAGGACACCAGCAGGGAGATGCGCTTTCGCAAGCCGGCCTACAGCCTGATGTTCAACAATACCAACCCCCTGGTGAAGAACCCGGACTGGGATGTACGCCTCTCCAAGACAGGCTATACCGACGAAGCGGGCCGCTGCCTGCTGATGCGTGCCAAACCGGATCGTCAGGAGCTCGCCATCGTACTGCTCAACTCGGTGGGCAAACGCACCCCTGTCGGGGATGCCAACCGCATCCGCAAGTGGCTGAAAAGCTGATTATCTCAACGAAGACATAAAAGGATGCCGCGGCATCCTTTTTTATTGCCCGCCAAACGCCACAGCAGACCGCCAGAGGCCGCCAGCCCCGCACAGCATAGATGCGCATGGTTCGGGCACCCAGGTCGCCACAGGCACGGCCACGGGATGCGTCAGCAGCCTGCCAGGCAAGATACGTCGAGAGTGGTGACCCGGGGGCACGTGCAGCAAGGGGGAACCGTCCCCCATGGGAGCGTCAGGGAGAAGGACACGAGAGAGACAACCCCATGATGGGGAGGAGGATATCGCCCATAAAAAAACAGCCCCGACTGACGTCGAGGCTGTCTGTATGGTGCGCCCGAGAGGATTCGAACCTCTGACCACCTGGTTCGTAGCCAGGTACTCTATCCAGCTGAGCTACGGGCGCTCACAACTTGTTGCACTGCTTGAAATATGGTGCGCCCGAGAGGATTCGAACCTCTGACCACCTGGTTCGTAGCCAGGTACTCTATCCAGCTGAGCTACGGGCGCTCATAAATTGTTGCACTGCTTTAAACATGGTGCGCCCGAGAGGATTCGAACCTCTGACCACCTGGTTCGTAGCCAGGTACTCTATCCAGCTGAGCTACGGGCGCTCATAAATCATTGTATTGCTTGAAATGGTGCGCCCGAGAGGATTCGAACCTCTGACCACCTGGTTCGTAGCCAGGTACTCTATCCAGCTGAGCTACGGGCGCCCTGTTTTCAAACGATAAAAAAAGCTTACTCAACAGTAAGCCTTCTTTAGTGTCGACTTGCTGATGGTCAACACATGACTCCAAGAGTCAAATATGGTGCGCCCGAGAGGATTCGAACCTCTGACCACCTGGTTCGTAGCCAGGTACTCTATCCAGCTGAGCTACGGGCGCAAAATGGCGGAGAAGGGGGGATTCGAACCCCCGATGCGGGTATAAGCCGCATACTCCCTTAGCAGGGGAGCGCCTTCAGCCTCTCGGCCACCTCTCCGTTTGCGGGGCTGATAATACTTCACAGGGATTTTTAGTCAAACACTTTTTTGGAGAAAACAGAGCGTTCGCTCAGCATTTGGCCAAAGAGTGGAATATTCAAGCAATATCGACACTTACCCAGTAGTTTCGGGCTCTGCAGGCCGATTTGCTGGCCCCTGAAAAACAAAAGGCGACATCCGGGATGTCGCCTTCAGGCAGCCATGAAATGGCTTAGAAATTCGGTTGGCCCGGGACTTTCTCGGCCTGTATCCGCATGTAGATCTCTTCGCGGTGTACGGAAACCTCTTTCGGTGCATTCACACCGATACGAACCTGGTTCCCTTTTACGCCCAGTACGGTAACGGTTACTTCGTCACCAATCATCAGGGTTTCCCCTACACGACGAGTCAAAATAAGCATTCGCTTGCTCCTGTATCCTGTTTTGTATTTATATCGATATGCGCCATTATCTTACAAAGATACCGATATGGTAAATGGTTGAAACTAAATCAATCAGGGATTGTTTCCCAAGGGCTGCTCATTAGGCTCTTGATCCAACCCGAACGCCGAGTGCAACGAACGCACGGCCAGCTCCAGGTACTTCTCGTCAATCACCACGGATATCTTGATTTCAGAGGTGGAGATCAGCTGCATGTTGATCCCTTCCTCACCCAATACCTTGAACATGGTGCGCGCTACACCAGGATGATTCCACATGCCGACCCCGACGATGGAGACCTTGGCGATCTCTCCGTTGCCCTGCACGCAGGCGGCCCCCAGCTCGCTGGCGGTCTCCTCCAGCAAGGCGCGGGCCCGGCGATAATCATCGCGATTCACCGTGAAGGTGAAATCGGCGGTGCCATCCCCCATGGTGTTCTGCACTATCATGTCGACATCTATGTTGGCGTCGCTGATCGGATTCAGGATCTGCGCGGCCACGGTCGGCCTGTCCGGCACACCCAGAATGGTCAGGCTGGCCTCGTTGCGATTGAACGCAATGCCGGATACCAGGGGTGCTTCCATCCTCTCACCTCCATATGTGATTAAGGTTCCCTCTCCGTCGACGAAACTCGACAGCACCCTTAGCGGCACGCGGTACTTGCCCGCGAACTCGACCGAACGGATCTGCAACACCTTGGCTCCGAGACTCGCCATCTCGAGCATCTCCTCGAAGGTGATGGTATCGAGGCGACGCGCCTTGGGCTCGATGCGCGGATCCGTGGTATAGACCCCATCCACATCGGTAAAGATCTGGCATTCATCGGCCTTGATGGCTGCCGCCACGGCAACCGCCGTGGTGTCCGACCCGCCCCGTCCCAGGGTAGTGATGGCATTGTGCTCATCACGGCCCTGGAAGCCGGCGATCACCACCACCCTGCCCGCACCCAGCTCGGCCTGAACCTGCTCGGTGTCGATGTGGGTGATGCGCGCCTTGCCATGGGCGGAATCGGTGTGGATGCGAACCTGATCACCGGTCATCGAGACCGCCGGACAACCGCGCTTGTTGAGCGCAATCGCCAGCAGTGCAATGGTGACCTGCTCACCGGTGGAGACCAGCACATCCATCTCGCGCCGGTTGGCATCCGGATCCAGCTGCTGGGCCATGCCCAGCAACCGGTTTGTTTCGCCCGACATGGCGGAGACCACCACCACCACGTCATGTCCCTGGGCACGGGTCAGTTGAACCCGCTCAGCAACTGCCTCGATCCGCTCCAGCGTGCCGACCGAGGTGCCACCGTACTTCTGTACATAGAGTGCCACAGATCACCTCGCCCGCTTACAGGCGCTCTTCCAGCCAGGAGTGAACGGATTGCAGCGCCGCCGGCACCGCCTCAGGCTGGGTACCACCCGCCTGTGCCATGTCGGGACGACCACCGCCCTTGCCACCCACCTGCTGGGCCACCAGATTGACCAGCTCACCAGCTTTGACCTTGCCGGTCAGGTCATTGGTCACGCCCGCGATCAGGTTGACCTTGCCATCACTGCTGGTTGCCAGCAGCACGACACCGGATTTCATCTGGTTCTTCAACTCGTCCAGCATGCCGCGCAGGGATTTGGGGTCGACCCCTTCCAGGGCGGCAACCAGCACCTTCTGGCCATTGATGTCGATGACCTGGCTCAGCAGGTCGTTACCCGCCTGTGCCGCCAGCTTGGCCTTGAGCTGTTCCAGCTCGCGCTCCATCATCTTGGCCTTGTCCAGTACCTGGCGAACCTTGTCGGCGATGGAGAACTGATCGCCCTTCACCAGCGCGGCGGCCTCTTCGATCTGTTCACCCAGCTGGTGCATCAGATCGATGGCGCTCTTGCCGGTGACCGCTTCGATGCGGCGCACGCCCGCCGCGATGCCGCTCTCGGCAATGATCTTGAAGAAGCCGATATCACCGGTGCGCTTGGCGTGAGTACCGCCGCACAGCTCGGTGGAGTAGTCGCCCATGCGTACCACGCGCACATCGTCTTCATATTTCTCGCCAAACAGCGCCATGGCACCGGCTGACTTGGCCTCTTCCAGCCCCATCAGCTGGGTGGCCACCTCGTGGTTGGCACGGATCTGGGCGTTGACGAGCTCCTCGATCCGGCGAATGGTCGCCATGGTCAGCCCTTCGAAGTGGGAGAAGTCGAAGCGCATGCGCTCGGCGCCCACCAGGGATCCTTTCTGGGTCACGTGCTCACCCAGCGCCTGGCGCAAGGCCGCGTGCAGCAGGTGAGTCACGGAGTGGTTAAGGGCGATGGCCTGACGACGGTCGCCATCGACCACGGCCTCGACCTCGGCTCCCTTCTCCAGGGTACCCAGTTCCAGATAGCCCTTGTGGATGATCGCCTTGCCCGCTTTCTGGGTGTCGGTGACGGCGAAGATGCCGTCATCCACCTTGAGGATGCCACTGTCACCCACCTGACCGCCGGACTCCGCATAGAAGGGGGTCTCCGCCAGCACGATCACTGCCTCTTCACCGGCGATGAGGCCATTGACCTCGACACCATCCTTGTAGATACCGACCACCTGGGTGTTCTGGCTCAGTTGCTTGTAACCGGTAAAGGGGGTCTCGAAATCGAGCTTCAGCACGTCGTTGTAGTTCACGCCGAAACTGGAAGCCTCTTTCGCGCGGGCGCGCTGCTTCTCCATCTCGGCCTTGAAGCCCTCTTCGTCGATGCCGATCTCGCGCTCGCGCACCACGTCGGCGGTCAGGTCGGCCGGGAAGCCGTATGTGTCATAGAGCTTGAACACCACTTCACCCGGGATCACCTTGGCATCACCGAGGTTGGCCAGGGCGTCTTCCAGCAGCAGCAGACCTCTGTCCAGCGTGCGGACGAACTGCTCCTCCTCGATGCGCAACACTCGCTCGACCAGCGGCAGCTGGGCGATCAGTTCCGCCGCCACATCCTTCATCTGCACGGCCAGCTCGGCAGCCAGCTTGTAGAAGAAGACGTCGGTAGCACCCAGCTTGCGGCCGTGACGCACGGCGCGGCGGATGATGCGGCGCAGCACGTAGCCGCGACCTTCATTGGAGGGCATGACACCGTCAGCCACCAGGAAGGCGCAGGAACGGATGTGGTCCGCGATGACGCGCAGGGACTGGTTGCTCAGATCCGTGGTGCCGACAATCTCGGCCGCCTTCTTGATCAACGCCTGGAAGATGTCGATCTCATAGTTGGAGTGCACCCCCTGCATGATGGCGGAGATACGCTCCAGACCCATGCCGGTATCCACGGACGGACGGGGCAGCGGCTCCATGGTGCCGTCAGCCTGACGGTTGAACTGCATGAAGACCACGTTCCAGATCTCGATGAAGCGGTCGCCATCCTCTTCCGGTGAACCGGGAGGGCCACCCCAGATGTGATCGCCGTGGTCGTAGAAGATCTCGGTACAGGGACCGCATGGGCCGGTATCGCCCATGGCCCAGAAGTTGTCGGATGCATAAGGAGCACCCTTGTTGTCACCGATGCGCACGATGCGATCGGCCGGCACGCCGACCTCTTTTTCCCAGATGTCGAAGGCTTCGTCATCAGTCGCGTAGACGGTCACCAGCAGGCGCTCTTTGGGCAGCTTGAGGGTACCGGTCAGGAATTCCCATGCAAACCGGATGGCGTCCTGTTTGAAGTAGTCACCGAAGCTGAAGTTGCCCAGCATCTCGAAGAAGGTATGGTGACGGGCGGTATAGCCGACGTTTTCCAGGTCATTGTGCTTGCCGCCAGCCCGCACGCAACGCTGGGCCGTGGTGGCACGGTGATAGGCACGCTTGTCGGCGCCAAGGAACACGTCCTTGAACTGGTTCATCCCTGCGTTGGTGAACAGCAGGGTCGGATCGTTGTGCGGTACCAGCGAGCTGGAAGAGACAACCTGGTGTCCCTGGGTGCGGAAATACTCGAGAAACGCAGCGCGAATCTCTGACGTGGACATGTACATGGAAAATCCTGCTTGATTCGAATACGGACTTTTAACCGCATTAATGTAAGTTTTCTGCAGGGTAAAGTAAAACGTGGGGACCCTTGGCGGGTGAAATAGCCCCCAAGGGGCCAGCGTTTGGCAGCAGCACCCGCAAGCACGTCGCAACAGGGGGGCTTCGGGATGCCCCGCTCGACCACAGGGCCATCATTGACAGACCCGGCGAAGGGCTGATATTCCCCACCAGCCGCACCGCACACCAGTTGCTATAGATGTTCAACCTCGGCGCGCCACTATTGCTCACCTTGCATGGCTGAGAGGGCGTAACGGGCTTGTTCCTGGGTAAAACCACGCCCCATCAGATATTTGAGCCACTTCATGCGCAGTTTAAAGTCGGCAAGGTCGGTCGCCTTTGCCCGACGCGAC
Source organism: Aeromonas sp. s4 (assembly GCF_040907855.1). Classification (NCBI taxonomy): domain Bacteria; kingdom Pseudomonadati; phylum Pseudomonadota; class Gammaproteobacteria; order Aeromonadales; family Aeromonadaceae; genus Aeromonas; species Aeromonas sp. s4. Next base: position 130,202 of record NZ_JBFOCP010000030.1, read on the forward strand.
AACAACGCAAGCGCCAGTTCGAACCAGTCGAGCTCGGGTTGATCGAGGGCAGTCTCGATCTGGGTGTCATCCAGCCCCTTGCGGCGCAGGTCGAAGCAGATCCTGAGCGGACCATGGCCTTTGGCCGCACCAGCCCGCACCGCCATGGCACCGTAACGATCGTCATTGACCCAGTCATAGCCACGGCAATGGTCGAGTACAACGGCGACCACCTCCTCCTCGAATCCCTTCTGACGCAGGCGTCTGGCCAGCTCCGACTCGGCACTCTCGCGACGGGCCAGACTGCGCATGGCGTAGGCACGGGCGGCCGCCAGCTGCTCTTCAAAGGTCAATTCGACGGGCTCGCCCGTTCCGTTCACAGATTCATCCGCCATAAACAACAAGGCCGGGTATCAACCCGGCCTTTCCTCATTCCTTATTCGAACTCTTGTTCGTTTTCAGCTTCAAACTCGTCGTACTCGGCAGCCATGGCCTTCTCTTCCACCGGCGCGGTGCCGGAGAGCAGCAGCTCGCGCAGCTTCACTTCCACCTCGGCAGCCAGTGCCTTGTTTTCGGAGAAGAGCTTCATCACGTTGGCTTTGCCCTGGCCGATCTTCTCGCCGTTGTAGCTGTACCAGGCGCCCGCCTTGTCGATCAGCTTGTGCTTGACGCCCAGGTCCACCAGCTCGCCCTCCTTGGAGATACCGGCACCATAGAAGATCTGGAACTCAGCCTGCTTGAAGGGTGGCGCCACCTTGTTCTTGACGACCTTGACGCGGGTTTCGTTGCCGACCACCTCGTCCCCTTCCTTGATGGCGCCGGTACGACGGATGTCCAGGCGCACGGAAGCGTAAAACTTCAGAGCGTTACCACCGGTGGTGGTCTCCGGGCTGCCGAACATGACGCCAATCTTCATCCGGATCTGGTTGATGAAGATGCACAGGCAGTTGGCGTTCTTGATGTTGGCGGTCAATTTACGCAGCGCCTGGGACATCAGTCGGGCCTGCAGGCCGACGTGGGAGTCACCCATTTCGCCTTCGATTTCCGCTTTCGGGGTCAGGGCCGCCACGGAATCGACGATGATGACGTCGACGGCATTGGAGCGCACCAGCATGTCGCAAATCTCCAGTGCCTGTTCACCGGTATCCGGCTGGGAGATGAGCAGGTCGTCGACGTTGACGCCCAGCTTGGCGGCATAGATAGGATCCAGTGCGTGCTCCGCATCGACGAAAGCACAGGTCTTGCCCTTCTTCTGGGCTTCGGCGATCACCTGCAGGGTCAGCGTAGTTTTACCGGAGGATTCCGGACCGTAGATCTCGACGATACGACCGCACGGCAGACCACCGATCCCCAGCGCCACGTCCAGAGAGAGAGAGCCGGTGGAGATGGCTTCAATATCCATGGTCTTGCTGTCGCCCAGACGCATGATGGAGCCTTTGCCAAACTGCTTTTCGATCTGGCCCAGCGCAGCCGCCAGTGCCTTCTGTTTGTTCTGATCCATGCCAATCTCCGCTGGGAATCGTGAATAAGAAGTGAAGTTGGGCTAAGTATACTGTTTATGCATACAGTATCAAGCCCAATTTATTTGAGCAGTGCCAGGAGTCCGGACAAGGCCTGTCTGACCGCCTGCTGGCGCACCTGATGGCGATCCCCATCGAAACGGGCGAGCAGGGAGTGGTGACGACCGGTACGATCTGCCCAGGCAAACCAGACAGTGCCGACCGGTTTCTCCTCGCTGCCACCACCAGGCCCGGCGATACCGCTGATGGCCACGCAGATACCCGCATCGGAGCGAGCCAGGCAGCCCCGGGTCATCTCCAGCACCACGGGTTCGCTGACGGCGCCGTGGCGCAACAGGCTGTCGATGCTGACGCCGAGCATCTGCTGTTTGGCTTCGTTGGTGTAGGTCACGAAACCGCGATCGAACCAGGCCGAGCTGCCGGCAGTATCCGTGATGGCAGTGGCAACCCCGCCACCGGTGCAGGATTCCGCCGTGGCGGCAAGCCAGCCTCTGGCCAGCAGTGCCTCGCCCAATTCCCGGGATAAGCGGGAGATCTCTGCTTCAAGTCCCATCATCGCGTCCTCTTCCGGCCTCTTCCAGGCGAAATATGGCGCTCATTATGCAGTTGCCCCGCTCCTCGGGCAACCGACCCCGGGGCCACTGCGTCAGCAAGTTGTCGCCGCTTAAGCTCCAGTACATGGCTGCTCGTTATCATGTTCCAACACCGCCATGCATGCGGTTTCCATCCCATCAGACCAAGGAGAAAGCCGGATGATGCATCCGTTCAACGTCGCCATGACAGCCCTCGCAATGTGTATCGCCACCCATGCCTTTGCCACCGAGAGCACCGCCGAGCTGCAGAGCGAGACCACCCTGGCCCAGGAGCTGAACCTCTCCAGCGCCCAGGTGGAGCAGATCAAGGGGCTGCGCGAGCAGGCCACCAGGGAGCTGGGCTCAATCAAGCTCGATGCCATCGGCCAGGACGTCATCGTCAACATGATCAAGTCCGGCAAATGGGATGAAGTGGCGGCGAGGAAGCAGTTGCAGACCATCAGCGACGTACAGGCCGAGGCCCGCTACCATCGCGCCCACTACCTCTTCGAGGTGAGCCGGGTGCTGACGCCCGAGCAGAAAGCCAAGCTGCACGAGATGCTGAGCGGCGACGAAGCCATGTACTGAGGGCGACACTCTCCCCGCTCTCCCATCCCCGCATCCGTGCGGGGATGCTATTTCTCCTCCCCCGTGCCTCTTCTTGGCCAGGCTCCATCCCAGGCCACTCTGGTCAGCATCATCCGGATGCACAGATCCGCGACGGGATGCCGGCTTTGCCCCCAAGACGGAGATTCCTCCTCACCATCTTGCCTCGAGCATGTAGAATGGCCCCCAGATTCAGACCCATGACGGCAGACGTTTGCCCGCAAGAGCACCTTCTGGAATAGCACATGACAGCACAATACCAAGCGCCAGGCGCCAACTTGAGCGCCCACACCCCCATGATGCAGCAGTATCTGACTCTCAAGGCCGAAAACCCGGAGATCCTGCTGTTCTATCGCATGGGTGACTTCTACGAGCTCTTCTACGACGACGCCCGCAAGGCCTCCCAGCTGCTCGACATCTCCCTGACCAAGCGCGGCCAGTCGGCCGGCAGTCCCATCCCGATGGCCGGGGTGCCCTATCACGCCATCGAGGGGTATCTCGCCAAGCTGGTACAGCTCGGCGAATCGGCCGCCATCTGCGAGCAGGTGGGGGATCCCGCCACCAGCAAGGGGCCGGTGGAACGCAAGGTCATTCGCATCATCACCCCGGGTACCGTCTCCGACGAGGCGCTGCTCAGCGAGCGGCAGGACAACCTGATCGCCGCCGTCTACCACGATGGCCGCCGCTTCGGTTACGGCACCATGGACATCGGCTCCGGACGCTTCTTCATCAACCAGTTCGAGAAAGAAGAGACCCTGCTGGCGGAGCTGCAACGCACCAATCCGGCGGAGCTGCTCTACCCCGAATCGTTCGCCTTCCTGCACCATGTCGAGGGTCGCCGCGGTCTGCGCCGCCGCCCGGAGTGGGAGTTCGAGCTCGGCACCGCCCGCAAGCTCTTGTGCCAGCAGTTCGGCACCCAGGATCTGGTGGGCTTTGGGGTCGAGCAGAGCGAGACCGCCCTGTGCGCCGCCGGCTGCCTGATGCAGTACGTGAAAGACACCCAGCGCACCGCCCTGCCCCACATTCGCAGCGTGCGCCTGGAGCAGCCCGATCATGCGGTCATCATGGATGCCGCCACCCGCCGCAATCTGGAGCTGACCCAGAATCTGGCCGGCGGTCACGACAATACCCTCTCCGCCGTGCTCGATTGCACCGCCACGCCGATGGGCAGCCGGCTGCTCAAGCGCTGGATCCACCAGCCGATCCGCGATCGGGTGATCCTCAAAGGTCGCCAGAGCACCATCAAGGAGCTCATCGAGCAGAACCTCTATGACGAGCTGGGGAGCCTTCTGCGCCAGGTCGGCGATGTGGAGCGGGTGCTGGCGCGCCTCGCCCTGCGCAGTGCCCGCCCGCGCGATCTGACCCGGCTGCGGCAGGCTTTTGCTCAGCTGCCCGAGTTGCAGCGTCTGCTGGCGGAAAGCGAGCACGAGGCGGTGCAGCAGCTGCGCGAGCGGGCGAGCACCTTCCCCGAGCTGTTCGACCTGCTGGAGCGTGCCGTGATGGAGGTGCCGCCGGTGCTCATCCGCGATGGCGGCGTCATCCGTGAAGGGTTCAATCAGGAGCTGGACGAGCTGCGGGATCTCGCCAATGGCGCCACCGCCAGCCTGGCCCGCATCGAGGAGCGGGAGAAGGCGCTCACCGGCATCAACACTCTCAAGGTGGGCTACAACAAGGTGCACGGCTTCTACATTGAGGTGAGCCGCGCCAACAGCCACCTGGTGCCGGCCCACTACATCCGCCGCCAGACGCTGAAAAACAACGAGCGCTACATCATCGATGAGCTGAAGAAGTACGAGGACAAGGTGCTCACCGCCCAGGCCCAGGCGCTGGCGCTGGAAAAACGTCTCTACGAAGAGCTGCTCGACGCCCTGCTGCCGCACCTCGGTGATCTGCAAGAGTCTGCTGCCGCACTGGCGGAGCTGGACGTGCTGGCCAACCTGGCCGAGCGGGCAGAGACCCTCGACTACCGCTGCCCGACGCTTATCGATGAGGATCAGATCCTGATCGAAGCGGGCCGCCATCCGGTGGTGGAGCAGGTGATGACCGACCCCTTTATCGCCAACCCGATACGGCTGGAGCGGGAGCGGCGGATGCTGATCATCACCGGCCCCAACATGGGCGGTAAATCGACCTACATGCGCCAGACCGCGCTCATCGTGCTGCTGGCCCATATCGGCGCATTCGTGCCCGCCGACAGCGCCCGCATCGGCCCCATCGACCGCATCTTCACCCGCATCGGGGCGTCGGATGATCTCGCCTCCGGCCGCTCCACCTTTATGGTGGAGATGACCGAGACTGCCAATATCCTCAACAACGCCACCGCCCGCAGTCTGGTGCTGATGGACGAAATTGGCCGCGGCACCAGCACCTACGACGGCCTCTCCCTGGCCTGGGCCTGCGCCGAGCAGCTGGCAAGCAAGATTGGCGCCTACACCCTGTTCGCCACCCACTACTTCGAGCTGACCCGCCTGCCCGAGCTGATGAGCGGGCTGGCCAACGTCCACCTGGATGCGGTGGAGCACGGCGACACCATCGCCTTCATGCACGCAGTACAGGAAGGCGCGGCCAGCCGCTCCTACGGCCTGCAGGTTGCCGCACTGGCCGGGGTGCCGAAATCGGTGATCCACCAGGCCCGCCACAAACTGCATGAGCTGGAGAGTGCCACTCCGGTGGCCGCCGGCGAAAGCCGTCCGGCTCCGGTCACTCTCGCCCCGCAACCCCATCCTGTGGTGGAGGAGCTGGCAGCAGTACGCCCGGACGAGCTGACCCCGCGACAGGCCCTTGACCTGCTCTATCGACTCAAGCAGATGCTGTAGCTACCGACTGCCGAACAGGCATGAAAAAGGGGAACCGCGAGGTTCCCCTTTTGTTTGACCGAACCTGTCATCAGCCCGGACCGATGCGATCCATCAGGCTCAGATTGACCGACCCCGGATGGCGCTTGAGCTTCTGCCTGTATTCGAACTGGTGCTGGCTCTCCTGTTTGAGGCCCTGCATCAGGGAGTAGCACATGGCCAGCATGATGACCGAGAAGGGCAGCGCGGCGATGATGCTGGCGGCCTGCAGGGCGGCAAGCCCGCCGGAGACCAGCAGAATGGCCGCGACCAGCCCCTGCCCCAGCCCCCAGATGGCGCGGTGCAGCACCGGGGGATCCTGATCGCCGATGGAGAGCAGCGTCGTAATCACGAGCGTGCCCGAATCGCTGGAGGTGATGAAGTAGGTGCAGATAAGCAGGGTCAGCACCCCCTTGGCAATCCAGCCGAAGGTCTCCCAGTGCAGCAGTTCCACCGTCTTGTAGAGCGCCATGGTGACATCCTGATTGACCGCTTCCACTACGCCGCCTCCACCGAACAGCTCCAGGTTCATGGCAGTCCCGCCGAACACGGTGAGCCAGAGCATGCCGAGCAGGGAGGGCACCAGCAGAACACCGAGCACGAATTCACGGATCGTGCGGCCCTTGGAGATGCGCGCGATGAACATGCCGACAAAGGGGGCCCACGCAATCCACCAGCCCCAGTAGAACGCGGTCCAGCTGGACTGCCAGGCCGAGGTGCCGTTGGCTTCGGTATTGGTCCAGAAGCTCAGCTTGACGATGTTCTGCAGGTAATCACCGATGTTCTGCACATAGGCGTTGAGTATGTAGGTGGTCGGCCCCAGCACCAGGAAGAGGCCCAGCACGAACACGCTCAACCAGATATTGAGTTCGGAGAGGATCTTCACCCCGCGCCCGACGCCGGAGATGGCCGACAGGGTGGCAATCAGGCTGATGCCACCGATGAGCCAGAGCTGGTTCGCTTGTGACACGCCCATGCCGAACATCTGATTGAGGCCGGTGTTCATCTGGGAGACGCCCAGCCCAAGGGAGGTCGCCACCCCGAACACGGTACCGAACACCGCCAGCACGTCGGCGGCATGGCCCCAGAAGCCGTAGATGCGATCGCCAAGAATGGGATAGAGCACGGAGCGGATGGCCAGCGGCAACTTGCGCCGGTAGCTGAAGAAGGCCAGCGACAGGCCGACGATCACATAGATGGCCCAAGGGTGCAGACCCCAGTGGAAGAAGGTGAGGCGCATGGCGATCTGGGCCGCTTCCGGCGTCATGCCTTCGGTGATGAAGGGGTTGCCCTGCAGGTGATACATGGGCTCGGCGATGCTCCAGAACACCAGGCCTATGCCCATGCCTGCGCTGAACAGCATGGAGAACCAGGCAAAGTAGCCAAACTCCGGTACCTGGTCGTCGTCGCCCAGCCGGATGCTGCCAAAGCGGCTGAACATCAGGTAGACGGCGAAGAACAGGAACAGGGCGACCACCAGGATGTAATACCACTTGAAGCCAGCAATGATGGTGTCCTTGGCCCCGGTAAACCAGGTGCCTGCGGTATCCGGATCAAAGACGCCGAACAGCAGGAAGAGGGTCACGACGGTGAGGGCCGTCATGGCCATGGTGGGATTGAGGCCTTTCAAAAGCCCTTTGGTTGCTCGCATCGGGCCTCCTTAGTCGTTGTTGAAAAAGTCTTCACCCACGTGATCGCCGGCACCACCGATGGCGCGATAGGCCAGACGACCAGCCACCTGCTCACGGTGATCCACCAGGGTCACCGACGGCTGGCCGTTCACTGCGTGGCGTTTGCCGAGGAAGATAGCCATGGGCACCCCCAGATTGGAGACACCGCTGGTGATCCAGAGGCGGTTGAAGTCATAGGAGCCACCGATGAACTCCAGCTGTGCCAGCCCATTGTCCAGACCCGCCAGATAAAAGTTCATGGCACTCTCGTCGGGGAAGAGGTGAACCAGCACATAGGCATAGCGCAGCTCATTGACCAACTCCTTTAGACTGAAAGAACCTGTATTGCTGCAAGAGAGCGGCAGCTCGCCATCGTAGTGGTGTACCTTGAGGTTGTTGGGGTCCTCGTCATAAGCAGGTTGATAACGCACAAATGCCGCGGTATCCGGCAGTTCATAGCGAACTCTGACCACGCGCAGATCGGCAACCAGGGACTTGATATCCAGGTCGTCATGCATGATTTCACTCCTCAAATATCGGGTTGGAATGGGGCAATTGTCCGATAACCTAACACAATATTCATTAGAGCTGAAATCATTACATCAAAAACCATATTGACCTTGTTATGGATTAGGCGGAGAATTTCGCGCCTCTCCACAGCCCTGCGATGACCCAGACCCCATGGAAAAACATGATGAAGTGCTGATCGCCCTGCGCCAGATCATCCGTGCCATCGACATGCACTCCAAGCGCTTGATCAAGGAAGCCGGCCTGACCTCGCCCCAGCTCCTGCTGCTCAAGGGTATCGACGAGCTTGGCCAGATCTCCATGCGCCAGTTGGCGGATCACACCAACATGAGCCAGGCCACCGCCACCACCATCATGGACCGGCTGGAGAGCCGCCAGCTGGTGCAGCGCATTCGCAGCGAAACCGACAAACGCAAGGTGCATGCGACGCTCACTGACGCGGGACGCGCCCTGCTTGCCCAGGCTCCGACCCCCTTGCAGGAGAGTTTCATTCAACGCTTTCAGGCGCTGGAGAACTGGGAGCAGGGGTTGTTGCTCTCTTCCCTGCAACGCATCTCCGCCATGATGAATGCCGACGGTATCGATGCTGCCCCCGTGCTGAGTGTCAGCCCCCTGACCGAAGAGCGGGCCTGAACCGCACCCATAAAAAAAGCTCCCGACCGGGAGCTTTTTTTATGGGTAGAACGCGATGGCATTACGCCTCCAGGCTGATGCCGATGTTGGAGACGCCGTCCTGGGCCGCGAAGGCGCGAATGGCAAGGATGCGATCGCTGTCCCGTTCATGGGCCACCCGTTTGAGCAGTTCGACCTGGAACTCCAGCTCGGCCTCCATGTACTCGTGCTCATAGAGCTCCTCATCGCTGAGATCCCGCTCTTCCAGCATCTCGATGAAGCCGGCGACCGTGCCGACAGACGCATGGCTGGCGTCGTTGGCCTCTTCCCCCACCCGGCAGATCACCGAGTTGTAGGCACAACCCAGCGCCACGCAGGCGTCCAGTGCCGGATAGGCGCCGTAGGATTCAAACTTGCGGGGATCGGGAATGTAGACTTCAAACGCTTCCAGAATGGCACCAAGATTGACGCGGGATCCCTTGACCGTCAGGTAGTTCCACATCTGATCCAGCGCGTGACGGAATGCCCTCGCATCCCCGAAACCGGAGGCCTGGGTAAAGAGCACATAGTTGGGGTACATGCGCTCTGCCAGCGCCAGGGTATAGACGGTTTGCTGCCAGGGCTGCAGCTCGGCCAGTCGCTTATAAAACTTGTCACCAAACACTGGAGTCGGATCCTTTGCAAAATGTGGGGCAGATTGTAGCCCACGAGGGCCCCGTCTAAAAATGAAAAAGCGCCCTGCTCGACTATCTTGCCCGATCAACTGGGGTAAGATGGAGACAGCATCCCTCTCGCCTTGCCATAAACACGATAAGGAACAAGAGTATGAGCCAACGTACCCTGCTGCTGCTGAGTCAGGACAACAGCCACTATGAACGCCTGCTCAAGGCGGCCCATCTTCCCCATCTGCACATTCTTCGGGCCGACAATCAGGCCGAGGCCGAACAGCTTATCGGTGACGCTCATATCCTGATGGCCGAGCCTGCCCGGGCCAAGCCGCTGCTGGCCAAGGCCGGCAAGCTCAGCTGGCTCCAGTCGACTTATGCCGGGGTCGATGTGCTGCTGGACGCCAGTTGCCGCCGCGACTACCTGCTCACCAATGTCCGCGGCATCTTCGGCCCCTTGATGAGCGAGTATGTGTTCGGCCATCTGCTCAGCCTGACCCGCCAGTTGCCACTCTATCGCGAGCAGCAGCAACAGGGCGTCTGGCAGAGCCATCCCTATCAGGGCTTGAAGGGAAAGACGCTGCTGCTGCTCGGCACCGGTAGCATAGGGCAGCATATAGCCCACACCGGCAAACATTTTGGCATGAGGGTGCTCGGCATCAGCCACAGTGGCCGTGAACGTGCCGGGTTCGATCAGGTGTACCAGTTGCCGGCACTCAACAAAATGCTGGCCCAGGCCGATGTCATCGTCAGCGTGCTGCCCGCCACCCGCGAGACACGCCATCTCTTCACCGCCGAACGCTTCGGCCACTGCAAACCGGGCGCCATCTTCTTCAACGTCGGTAGAGGCAATGCCGTCCATGAGGGGGATCTGCTGGCGGCACTGCAAGCCGGCAAGCCCGCCATGGCGGTGCTCGATGTGTTCGAGCAGGAACCCCTGCCCGCTGACAGCCCGCTCTGGCACCAGCCCAATCTCATCGTGACGCCCCACAACAGCGCCTACAGCTTCCCGGAAGATGTGGCCCAGATCTTCATCCGCAACTACATCCGCTTCATCGATGGTCAGCAGCTGGACGGCAGGATCGACTTTGACAAGGGTTATTGAAGCCGTTCTGCAATGAAAAGGCCCCGCCAGTTGGCGGGGCCTTTTTCGTCAGGAGGGAGCCGTTCAGCCCGCCTCCATCTCTTTGCGGTAGCTCTTCACCTTGGCGAGGAACTGACGCTTGTCCTTGCCGGAGAGCGGCTCCGCCATCGGCAGCTTGATCTTCATGGGATCCACCGGGCGGTTGTTGATGCGCACCTCGTAGTGCAAATGAGCACCGGTGGAGCGGCCCGTGTTGCCGGAGAGGGCAATCTTGTCACCCATCTTCACCTTCTGCCCGGGTTTCACCAGCAGCTTGCTCAGGTGCAGATAACGGGTCATCAGGGTACGGCCGTGCTTGATCACAACATAGGTGCCTGCCAGCGGGTGGCTGGTTGCCTTGAGGACCACACCATCACCGGTCGCCATGATGGGCGTGCCTACCGGCAAGGCAAAGTCGGTCCCCTCATGGGGCCGGACCTGCCCGGTAATGGGATGACGGCGATTCGGGTTGAAACTGGAGCTGACCCGGTAACGGCTGTGAGTCGGATAACGGCGGAAGCCGCGCTCCAGGCTGTTTGCCTGACCGTCATAATAGTTGCCATCTTCCGACAACCAGGCTGACACGGCCTTGCCCTGGCTGAACACCTCGACCCCCAGCAACAGGGTATTGCCCGTACTCTTACCGTCGACCGTCTCCTGACGGACCAGCACCTTGAACTTGTCACCTTTTTTCAAATCCTTGGCGAAGTTGAGGCGCCACTGGAACAGGTTGGCAATCTTCTGGATATGGTTGGCCGGGATACCGGCATTGCGGGCGCTGACGTAGAAGCTGCCGTTGATGACACCGTCATAGCTCTTCTGCTGCCACTCTACCTCTTCATTGAGCATGTTGGCGCTATAGGTGTCGTCGGTACGCTCCAGCACCAGGGTCTGCTTGATGTTCAGGCGGATCTTCAACTGCTGCAGAATGTTGTCCTGATCGATCAGCAACTCGATGGTCTGACCGGGTTTAAGACGCGCCAGGTTGTTCTTGGCATCCGCATCCAGCACCTTGTAGAGGGTGGTGGTGGACAGCCCCAGGTTGTTGAAGATGGTGGTCAGGTTCTCGCCATTGCGAACCCGGTAATCTTGCCATTGAGGCGTGACATCCGCCGGGATGTCGTCTTCGGGAGCGGCTGACTCGACCAGCTCGTGATCCGGAATGTCGTTGAAGTCGGTGTTGTCTTCGTTGGTTGCGGTGCCCGTGGTGGCGATCGGCAACTCCAGACGCAGTGGCCGCTCCAGGATGTCACCGGGAGCTGGCAATACGGCTACCGCTGACAGCGTCATGGCCGTGAGCAATAGCATGGCATAGAAATGCTTGCGGGGAACCGGGGGTTCCCAATTGGCAGCCTGGGCTACCAAGGGACGGAGACGTTTCATCCGCTATCCTGTTATTAGATCTAAGGGTGGTGGTTGTGGGTCTGTTTTTATGAGTTTTTATTATGAAAAACCGAATATCTGGCTTTTAGACCTAAATACTTACAAAAAGTTCATAGCTCCATGCACGAAACTCACATTTTATGCATAACCTTCCAGCATGGGCAGAAATGATCGTCATTTTCAGCCATTTTTTTCTATTTTTAAGAACCAAGTCCGGTTGTGGTGCTCTCCGGCCCAGAAAATGTTGCAAAAACATCTCCATGGAGTGGGTATGTCATTGGCAAAATTGTTAAATGTAATCATCCTAATCCTCTTCACCATCGGCGCCGCGCTGCTGCTCGTGCTGGAGATCACGACGGTACGACAGTCTATTCTCGACCAGATGTCGGCCAACCTTGAAACCGCCATCACCGCACTGGGGCTGGTGCTGCAGGGCACTCTGCTCAACGATGACAAGGTCCTTGCCGAGACCATAGTGAACGCCATGTTCGACGGAGGCTTCGTCAACTCCGTCGTTCTGCTGGATCCGGATGGCCAGGTGCTGTTCCAGAAGGTGTTCCACACCGCACAGCAAAATGTTCCAGGCTGGCTCCCCTCAGTTATCGACATGCCACCGGTCAAGATTGAGCAGGAGTTGACCGACGGCTGGCGCATTCTCGGTACCCTCACGCTCGAGGGACACAAGGGTTACGCCTACCAGCATCTGTGGAACGCCATCAGTCGTACCGGACTTGCGCTGCTCGCCGGCCTGCTGGTGTTCAGCCTGGTGATCACCTGGGTGTGCCGCCGCCTGCTGCGCCCCCTCGAACAGATCAGTCTGCAACTGGCCCGGATCCGCAAACGCCAGTTCAGCGGCAACCTGCCAACCCCGTGGCTTCGCGAATTGCAGGAAGTCGTTGTCTCCATCAACCAGCTGGTCTCTGAACGCAAGCGGGACCTGCTGCAACAGCGGCTCAAGATCACCCAGCTTGGCAAGCACGACGCTCTCCCGACCCACCAGAAGCTCGTTGGGCTGGTCGACACCGATGGCAACACCTATCAGCAGCATTTCTTCTCCACTCAGGGGAGTATCAGGCTCTACAGCCGCCTGCTACCCAAGCACCCCCCCACCACGGACAGTTCGCCGGATGAAATTCGGGGGCTGCTCAACGACTGGCTGACTCAGAAGGCGGAAGGGCTCCAGCTGCCTCTCAGCCTGCTCGGCCACCCAGACTGGGCGCAGTTTGCCCCCGTGCTGACCAGCGCTCGTGGCAAGACGCTGGACTGGCGCTGGGATCTGGCGATCTTCCCCCCCCTGGCCGAGGAACGACTGACCGCACTCCAGTCCCAGGGGATTGAGCTGGCATTCAGCAACATCCCGATGAACAACGACAATCTGGCCAGGCTCGACCCCATCAGACCCGTCTTCATCAGTTGCCAGCTCACCCAGTCCCCCCTTTATTGGAACCTGCTCTCCCAATGCCTCCATGCTTCCGGCTACACCTTGCTGGCGGAAGCCGGCGACGTGAGCGATGTGGACATGCTGCGCAGTTGGGGCATCGATGGTTATGCCACTCAGGAGAATGCATCATGAGGATCCCGCTGCTGCTCGCCCTGCTGTGGCAACCGACCCTGCACGCGACCACCATGACCATAGGCACAGGGGGGGAGCAAGGCATCTATTACCAGGTCATCAAGGAGTTCTGCAGACTGGCCAAAAAAAGTGACCCCACGATGCCCTGCAAACTACAGGCCAGCTCCGGGTCCATCGAAAATCTCCGCCAGCTGAAAACGGGAGAGGTACCCTATGCGCTCGTCCAGTCCGACTGGCTCTATCAGGCCAGCCAGGGCACCGGGCCTTTCGCTGCCCAGCCACAACCCGAGCTGAGGGCGCTCTTTGCCACCCACGCCGAACCTTTCACCATAGTGGTGCGAGCCGATGGGGATATCACCACCCTGGAGCAGCTCAAGCTGGCCCCCATCGACATGGGCCTGAAGAGTTCAGGGACTCGTCAAACGGCATTGGCCCTGTTCAATGTTCTGGGCGCAAAGGAGCAGGATCTCGATTTGAAGAGCGTCGCCAATCTCTCCGAAGCGTTGTGCAATAAACAGATCGATGCCTATGGCCTTGTCATGGGTCATCCCAACCGTATCGTGCTGGACACCGCCAAGCGCTGCGCCGTGCGCTTCCTGGCGATCGAGGGGCCCGTAAGGGACCAGCTGCTCAAAGGGGTCAGGTATTACCAGCGCAGCCAGGTGCCGGCACGCATCTACCCGGGCAACCTCAAGGCAACCCCCACCTTCGCCATCGCCGCCACCCTGGTGACCAATGCCGCCACTCCCGATGACGAGGTCTATCGGCTGACCCGGGCCATGCTGAGCCAGCAAACCAGTTTCAACGAACAGACCTATGGCTATGCGAACCTGTTTCACAAGGCGCGCAACAAAATAGGCCCGGTGCTGAGTGTCGAACAGCATCCGGGCGCGGGAAAATATTTCGAGGAGTTGAAGGCGGCGGGCAAGTTATAGCTGGCGACGGGGGGAGCGCAAATGCTCGCTGGAGAAGCGGCTCTGCATCGAGGTCCACTGGGCCAGGCGATCGGCGCTCCCCGCCAGGGTTCCCTCGCGGCGGGATTTCATGATCCAGATGCTTTTGGCATCGAAACTGTAAACCGGCTGCAGATCATTGCGCTTGCTCCCCGGCAGGATGCGGCCATTGATGTTGTCCAGCACCAGGGGATCTGACTTGATGGTCGGGAAGTACAACGTCACCATGTGGAACTGGTTGTAACGAATTGCCTTCACATAGGCCAGCCGCAGCTTCTTCTCGTCGACCCCCAGCTCCATCAGGGTGTAGTACTTGGCGATGCTGTAGTCCTCGCAATCCCCGCCTCTCGCCCCGATGAACTCCAGCGGATTGGCCCAATAATCATCATCCCCCCACAGTCTGGGATCCTCGCTGTAGGTCAGGTTGTTGAAGTAGTTGTTCACCAGCTCCAGCTTCTGCTGGTCCGTCGTTCCGGCCCTTGGCGTCAGCAGACGAGAGAAGGCCTCGGACCGCTGGATCGCTCTGGCGCCATAGACCGCCTGCATTTTTGCCCTGAGTTCCGGGCTGGCGATGTGTTCGGAAAGACCGGATGCCTGTATGCCGGATCCCAGCAGGGTCAGCGTGCAGGCAGAGACGAGCAACCATTTCATGACTGACACTCCATATCAGATGCTGGAGGTCAGTATAGTTGGCCGCGCCGCCTCTATCGTCAATGTCGGGCAAGGCCTAGCGGCACTGGGCGAAGGCATCCGCCAACTGCTGCATGAATTGCGGATAACCGTCCGGACCGAGCGGCACCTGCTCGCCGACTTCGTCCAGCAGCAGCACCTTGGCCCCGGTATTGCGGGCAACCGACTCGATCACCGCCGGGGAGAACTGCGGCTCGGCGTAGATGCAGCTCGCCTTTTTCTCTTCCAGCGCCTTGCGGATGTCAATCAGCGTCTTGGCTCCCGGGCGACGCTCCGGGCTCACGGTGAAGTGTCCCTTGGAACTCATGCCGTAGTGGCGCTCCCAGTATCCATAGGCTTCGTGGAACACGAAGTAGCCCTTCTGATCCACCGCCTTCATCTGCACGGCGATCACCTTGTCCAGGGCGTCAACCTTGCCCTCGAAGGCCGCGAGATTGGCGGCATAGCGCGCCTGGTTGGCAGGATCCAGCTTGACCAGTTCGGTCGCGATCGCCTTGGCAATCACCTTGGCCTGGGTTGGACCCAGCCAGATGTGGGGATCCACCCCTTCGTGGTGGTGCCCTTCATGGCCCTCGTCGTGCGAGCCGTGGTCGTGGGCGGCATGGTCATGATCCTTGTCATCATGGTGATGATCGTCATGTTCCCCCTGGGTCGCATAGTTGTACAGCGGCATGCCGGGAACCTGGGTCAGGGTCAATACATGAGGATGCTGGGCCAGGGGTTTGGCCATGAAGCCTTCCAGCTCGGGACCGACCCACACCACCAGATCGGCCTCCTTGATGTTGCGCATGTCGGAAGGGCGCAGGGAAAAATCGTGGGGCGACGCGCCGGTGGGCAGCAGCACCCCGGGCTCGCTCACACCATCGGTGATCGCCGCCGCGATGAAGCCCAGTGGTTTGATGGTGGTCAGCACCTCGAGGGCACGGACAGGCAGACTCACCGCCATCAGGGCAGTGATCAGAGCAAGAATTCGCATAGAGGTCTCGTCAGGGTGTGTGTGTGTGATAATATAACAAACCAACGTCGTTGTTATATTATAACTCTCACAGGCTGTAAACCCCGGAGCTGTCATGACCCAACTGGTGGAGCTGAAAGAGGTCTGTCTCTCATTTGACGGACGACTCGTGCTCGACAAGGTCTCCTTTACCCTGAACAAAGGCAAAATCACCACCCTGGTCGGCCCCAACGGGGCGGGCAAGAGCACCCTGAGCAAGCTGGTGCTGGGCTTGCTCAGCCCAGATTCGGGGGACATCGTTCGCCGCCGCGATCTGCGGATCGGCTATGTACCCCAGCGCCTCTATCTGGACCCCACCCTCCCCCTGACGGTGCGCCGCTTCCTGCAACTTGGCAAGAACAGCCGCCTCTCCATCGAGGAGGCGCTCAATCGGGTCGGTGCCCAGGATCTGCTGGACAACCGGATGCAAAAGCTCTCCGGTGGCGAGATGCAGCGGGTACTGCTGGCCCGCGCCCTGCTGGTCAAACCCGAGCTGCTGGTGCTGGACGAACCGGTGCAAGGGGTAGATATCACGGGCCAGATCGAGCTCTATGCCCTCATCAGCCAGCTGGCCGCCGAGTTCCACTGCGCCGTGCTGATGGTCTCCCACGATCTGCACCTGGTGATGGCCAGCACTCACGAGGTGATCTGCCTCAATCGCCACGTCTGCTGCCACGGCGAGCCACAGAGCGTGGCCCGCCACCCGGAATTTGCCCGCCTGTTCGGGCGGCCGGAGCGGGAGGTGCTGGCGGTCTATACCCACCATCACCACTGCGATGGCGAACACCATCATCATGAACCGCAGGCTCCCGTCATCCGCCTGCCCTCTCGCAACAACTAGGATCTTCACGTGGACAGCTTTCTGTTATACGCCCTCGCGGCCGGACTCGGCATCGCCCTGCTGGCCGGGCCGCTTGGCAGCTTCGTGGTGTGGCGCAAGATGGCCTATTTTGGCGACACCCTCTCCCATGCCTGCCTCTTCGGCATCGCCCTCGGCATCCTGCTGCAGGTGGACCTCACCCTGGCGGTCGTGGTCTGCTGCCTCGCCATGGCGATGCTGCTGGTCATCATGAGCCGCAACCAGCAGGTGGCCACCGACACCCTGCTCGGCATTCTGGCCCACAGCGCCCTGTCGCTGGGTCTGGTCACCCTGAGCTTCATGGACAACGTGCGGGTGGACCTGATGGCCTACCTGTTTGGCGACCTGCTCTCGGTGCAGCCCATGGACCTGCTCTGGATCTACGGCGGCGGCGCCCTGGTGCTGCTCACCCTGTGGCGACTCTGGGATCCCCTGCTCTCCATGACCATCTCGGAAGAGCTGGCCCGGGTGGAAGGGGTGCGGGTGGATGTGCTGCGCTGCGTGCTGATGCTGCTGATAGGCCTGGTCATCGCCGTGGCCATGAAGTTCGTCGGGGCGCTCATCATCACCTCCTTGCTGATCATTCCCGCCGCCACCGCCCGGCGCTTCAGCCAGACTCCGGAGCAGATGGCCGGCTTTGCCGCCCTGACAGGCTGTCTCGCCGTGCTGGGGGGCCTTGCCCTCTCCTGGTATCAGGACACCCCGGCCGGTCCCTCGGTCGTAGTCTGCGCCACCTCCCTCTTTGTACTGAGCCAGTTCAAGCGCACCTGACCCGCTCCTGATGGCCCTGGTCTCGCCAGTGCCATCAGGCCTCCCGAATCAGACTCCTGCGTCGTGGGCTGCGCCGTCCATTCTGCATAGGGCCCCCAGCACGTTCAGACGCGCCTGAGAGGCTCGTTTTCCCCGGGTCTCAGGCTCGCCTGCGACTCCTGCCACAGCCACTGACGCAACCGGCTGATGGCGGGTTCATGGGCGCGCGAGCGCTTGAAGACGAAATAGAAGTTGTCGCCGGTCTCGAGGGCGTGCAGGGGCAGCCGCACCAGACGCGGATCCTCCGGCTGCAACATGTAGTCGTTGATGAGCGCCATTCCCTGGTCCCAGTTCGCCGCCTCCAGCGCGAGCAGGATATGGCTGAAATGGTGCACCCTCGCCTCGGGGGGAATGGTCAGCCCCCCCATTTCGGCCCAGCGCCGCCAATCTTCCCCCTTCTCGCGGTAGATAGCCTGGATGGAGAGCAGCGGCAGCTGCCACAGGGTGGCGGGCCACTCCCCTTCCACCTGCTGCCACATCCGGCGACTGCACACCGGCATCAGCCGCTCCCGATAGAGCAGATCGTGCATGTAGCCCGGCCCTTCGGGGGAGACGGTGATGAAACCGTCCGCCACCCTGTCGGAGAGCTCGGGATCTTCCGCCACCATCTCCAGGCTGAGATCCAGCTCGGGATAGAGCTGGCGCAGCCCGGCCAGGCGCGGGATCAGCCACTTCACCGCAAAGGAGCTGTAGACCGCGAGCCGCACCCGCATCTCGCCTCCACCGCGCAACTGCTCGCTGCTCTGGGCAATCTGGACCAGCCCGGCGGCGATCCCCTCGAAATAGATCTCCCCCTGGGGCGTCAGGGAGAGCAGCCGCCCCTGGCGCAGCAGCAGCCGCTCCCCCAGAAAATCCTCCAGCAGACGGATCTGGTGACTGACCGCACTCTGGCTGACATTGAGCTCCAGGGCGGCGCGGGAAAAACTCAGCAGGCGGGCAACCACCTCGAAATATTGAACGGCGCGCAGGGGGGGCAGCTTCATTATCCAAATTTCTCATGCGTGATGATTTTTTATCATTTTACTGGATAACAGGCCGCGGGCTACCCTCCCCTCATCTGAATCTGGAGGTGGTATGAATGCAGTCGGGATAGGCATCCTCTATCTGGTGCTCGGCAACATGGTGGCGGTCTTCTCCGATGCCCTGGTCAAGGTGCTGGAGCCGGACCAGCCCATTTTCCAGTTTGTCTTTTTCCGCCAGCTCTCCGCGGCCCTGCTGCTCGCCCCCTGGCTGCTCTGGTCCTGGCGGCGCAACCCGCCGGTAGCCCTCAAGTGGCACCTGCTGCGAGCCCATATCTGGGCCGTCGGCGTCTGCCTGATGGTGGTCGCCCTCACCCGGCTGCCGCTCGCCACCGCCAACGCCCTCTTCTATGCCGCCCCGCTGCTGATGGTGCCGCTCGCGGTCTGGCTGGCGGGGGAGGCACTCTCGCGCCAGAAGGTGCTGACGGCGCTGCTCGGCTTCGTCGGGGTGCTCATCGTGCTGCGCCCGACCGAGGTAAACTGGGCCGCCCTGGCGGCGCTCGGGGTGGCGCTCTCCCTGGCGGTCAACAACCTGCTGATCAAGCGCATCCCGCTCCAGCAGCCCATCGCCCAGACCCTGTTTTTCACCAATGTGCTGAGCATGCCCTTCATCCTGGCGCTGGCCTGGTGGGAAGGGGGCGAGTGGCAATGGCAGATGTGGTGGCCCGCCTTCGGCTCCTCGGCGCTCATCATGGTCTACGCGGGGCTGTGCGTGATGGCCTATCGCAAGGCGGAGGCGAGCAAGATCGCCTCGGCGGAGTACACCGGGCTGCTGATGGCGGTCGCCATCGGGGTCTGGCTGTTTGACGAACAGCCGGGGCTGCCGCTGCTGCTGGGGTGCCTGTGCATCATACTGCCGCTGGTCGCCATGGCCCACAGCAAGCCCAAGCCCCAGGCCGAGCCGGCACTCTAGCCTGCCGGGTCAAGCAGGGGGGCGACCCTCTGCTGCAGATGGGGGATCACCGCCTGCTCGAACCAGGGGTTCTTCCTGAGCCAGAGGGTGTTGCGCGGGGACGGGTGCGGCAGCGGCAACCAGGCCGGGCCATAGTCCGCCCAGTGTCGCACCGTCTCGGTGAGCGATCCTTTCGCCGCCGCCCTCAGGTAGTAAGCCTGCGCATACTGGCCGATGAGCAGGGTCAGCTCGATGTTGGGCAGCAGCATCAGTACCTTGTCGTGCCAGGTGGGGGCACATTCCGGGCGCGGCGGCAGATCCCCCGACTTGCCCCTGCCGGGGTAACAGAGCCCCATGGGCATGATGGCGATGCGGGATTCATCGTAAAAGGTGGCCTTGTCCACCCCGAGCCACAAGCGCAGCCGATCGCCGGAGGGATCGTCCCAGGGGATGCCGCTGGCGTGTACCCGGGTGCCGGGGGCCTGGCCGATGATGAGCAGACGGGCGCGCTCATTGCCGCGGATCACCGGCCTTGGGCCGAGCGGCAGGTGGGCCTCGCACAGGCGGCAGGCCCGGATCTGTTCAAACAGGGGATCGAGTCGGTTCATGGGCCCGATAGTACCAGAGTTTTCTCCCCGCTCCCGCTTGTGAAAGGGGCGGTGGATACTTATCATGCAGCCGCCATTGTTTAGTTTAATAAACGGAGAGAGATGAAGAACTGGATGGGCACCGGCAGCGCGGCCCTCTCATTCGTGCTGTGGGGCATGCTGCCCCTCTATTACCAGTTCATGCCCGAGATCAACATGTGGGAACTGCTTTCCCACCGGGTGCTCTGGTCCGTGGTGCTGCTGGGAGGCCTGCTTCTGCTCCTCGGCCAGCGGGTGCCCTGGGGGGCCCTGCGCGGCGATCCCCGGCAGCTCGGCCTCGTGCTGCTGGCAGGCCCCGTGATGTCCATCAGCTGGTGCATGTTCACCTGGTGCCTGACCACGGGCCAGGTGCTGGCCACCAGCCTCGCCTTCTTCATGACCCCGCTGTTCAACATCGCCTTTGCGGTGCTCTTCCTCAAAGAGAAGCTCACCCCGCAAAAACACCTGGCGGTGGCGCTCGCCCTGGCGGGGCTCGCCTACATGCTCTTTTCCTACGGCCAGCTGCCCTGGTTCTCCCTCGTGATGGGGGCCAACTTCGCCCTCTACGGCCTCATCAAGAAGAAGGTGAGACTGGACGCCGGAACCAGCCTCTATCTGGAGTCCCTGGTGCAGTTGCCCGTCGCCCTTCTCATCATCGGCTGGCTGACCTTGCAGGGCACCAGCCAGTTTATGGCCGGTGACTGGACCGATCGCCTGCTGCTGATGGGCAGTGCCCCCGCCACCCTGCTGCCGGTGGGGCTGTTCTGCTATGCGGTGGCGCGCACGCCCATGAGCACGGTGGGGCTGCTGCAATACATAGAGCCGAGCCTCGCCTTCCTGCTCGCCCTCTTCTGGTTTGGCGAGATCCCGGATCCGGTGAAATCCGTGGGCTTTGCCTTCGTCTGGGCCGGCCTGCTGGTGAGCCTGCTGCCCCTGCACCGGCTTGGGCGCCAGCGGGCCAGGTGGCGCACCTCGTGACCCTCGCCACCACCACTCCCTCCCGCTGGTTTGTCTATCTGGTGCGCACCGGCGCCGGGGCACTCTATGCGGGGATCAGCACGGATCCCGAGCGGCGACTGCGTCAGCACCAGAGCGGCAAGGGGGCCAGAGCCCTGCGCGGCAAGGTGCCCCTCTCCCTGGTATGGCAGCAGGAGGTCCCCGGCAAACGCGAGGCGCTGCGCCTCGAGTACCGCCTCAAGCAGCAGAGCAAGGCATTCAAGGAGCGCCTGGTGCACGAGCCGACGCTGTGGCACGGCTGGAGCCTTTCCTGGCTTGCCACCCCGCACACCGACCCTGTGTCGCCCCCATAAAAAGGGCCACTGCAAGCAGTGGCCAAGGAAGGATGCGAAATCAGGGAGGCTTAACGGTAGGTGTTCGACTGCTTGCGCCTGTTGCTGAGGAGCCAGCACACCACCAGCACCACCAGCAACCAGGGCGCCAGCTTGATGATGAGGGCAAACATGCCGGCCAGGGCGCCAAACAGCACGAAGACCCCGCTCACCAGCAGCATGGCCAGCACGGTGAATCCGGTCAGCGCCATGCCGATCAGCACCAGGATCAAGACGATAAATTCCAGCATGTTGTGCTCCTCACGGGCTTGCACTTGCCGACGGGACGATCCGGAGATCACCCCAGCCAGCGTTGAAGTTCACGGCGGGGAGGCATGACGAGCACCCCCACCAGATAGAGCGCCAGGGCCAGCGGCGGCATCAGGATCAGGGCGAGCAGGGCCACCACCCGCACCGTCACTCTGGACACCCCCAGCCCTCTGGCAAGACCGGCGCAGACCCCGGTCAGCTTGCGATGGGCGAGATCCTTGGGCCAGGGTGTCATGGTTATGCCTCCACCTTCTGACCCTTGAGCCGGGCCAGTTCCCGCTCAATCTCGTCGTTCAGCTCCAGCTCGCGGAACTGGGCCTCAAGGGACGGATTCTGCCCCAGGGTCGCCGCCTCCAGCTGGGCCTCCAGCTGATCGACCCGGTTCTGGAAGCCGTCGAAGCGGGCCACCAGCTCGTGCATGCGCTGGTTGTCCACCTGGGCACGGGCGCGGATGCGGCTGTGGGCGGTCTGCTCGCGCAGGGTCAGCATCTTCTGCTTCTCCCGCGCCTCGGTCAGCTTGGCCGCCAGTCGCTCGCTGTCGGCGGTGAGCTGGGCCAGCACCTCGGCCACCCGCGCCTTGTCCTCTTCCAGCCGCTCGCACTGCTTCATCTCCGCCAGCTTCTCGGTGAGGGCGGCACGGGCCAGATCTTCGCGGCCCTTCTGGATGGCGAGTTCGGCCTTGGCTGCCCACTCCTGGATCTGGTTGCGCAGCGCCTGCTGATGGCGCTCCAACTGTTTCTGTTCGGCGATGACGCGGGCGGCCTGGGTTCTCATCTCGACCTGGACCTGCTCCATCTCGTCGATCATCAGCCGCAGCATCTTCTCCGGCTCTTCGCTCTTGTCGAGCAGGCTGTGCAGGTTGGCATTGATCACGTCGGTCAGGCGGCTGAATACGCTCATGGTCTGGCTCCTTGTTGATGGGGTGTCACTCTCTTCCCATGACATTACAAGAGCCGTGCCAGAATATTTTTTCCTTTATTTACAATTAGATGAAAGTTAACGATGGATGTTTATTGGATACGGCGTGGTGAAAAAAACCAACAAGATGGTGATTTTCACCAATAAAAAAGGGAGCCAGCGGCTCCCTCTCTTCTCTGCAACCGGGCTCAGGCCGCCGGCCGATGGCCAAGCTTGCCATCCAGCTCCGCCAGCTTGGCTTCCATCTTCTCCCGGCAGGTGTCGGAGAGCTCGCGGATGCCGGCGGCGCCGTGCTCCTTGCTGCACACCGGGGCCATCACCTCCAGCAGCACCTCGCCGTTGTCCCAGCGGTTGAGATCGACCTGACCGAAGTAGCTGGAGCAGACGATGGGCACCACGGGCACCTCGGCCTGGACGGCAGTGTGGAAGGCCCCCGCCTTGAACGGCAGCAGACCACGCCCCTGGGAGCGGGTCCCCTCCGGGAACATCCAGATGGAGGTGCCGCGATGCTTGATGCGATCCACCACCTGGCCGATGGTGCCGATGGCGCGGGAGCGGTTGGAGCGGTCGATCAGCACGTTGCCGGAGAGCCAGAAGATGAGGCCGAAGAAGGGGAGCCACAGCAGGCTCTTCTTGCCCACCGCCACCACGCCGGGCTGCACGGCGCCGGTCACGGTGAAGATGTCGTAGTTGCTCTGGTGATTGCAGACATAGACCGCCGGCCCCACCGATTTGACCTCGTCGGCCACCGTCACCCGGACCTTGAGGCCGATCAGCGGGCAGACAGCATGATACATGCGGGCGAAGACATAGACGTTGTTCGGGTGGCGCGGGCGCACCAGACAAAGCAACAGGCCGAACAGGAACCAGAAGACGAGCAGCAGTGCCAGCAGCAGCACACGGGCAAGTTTGAGCATCGAACACCTCGGAATTTGACTCGGCGCAGTATACTGGTCCCCCTTTTAGCGAACAAGCGTTCGCCAGACAGAACCGACCAGGCCCGGACGCCACCGGCCACCCCGGCTTGCCCCACCCGCCATTGCCCGCTAGGATGTGGCCATCTTGATGAACGGGGCGAGCATGATTTTGCAACAACGCGCGGCGACACGACTCCTGCTGCTGGTCTGCCTGCTGGTGCTCAATTGCGCGGCCCAGCCGCTGGCCCGCCTCGCCCTGCTCGATCACGCCGTGAGTTGCCAGACCCAGCCCCAGTTCGCCTCGGCCGACGACCAGGCCGACAAGAGCACGCCCGCCAGTGTGCAGCCCTATAGCTGCCAGCTCAACGGCAAGTGGCTGAGCGCCGCCAGTCTGCTGTGCGTGGAGCAACTCTTCTTCGCCATCGCCTTCGTGATTGCCCTGCTGGTGCCCCTGTCACGGCGCGCGCCGGCACTGCCTCCCCCCATCAATGTCTCGCCGCCGGAGCGGCGACTGCACCTCACCCTCTGCGTCTGGCGGGAATGAGTTCAGCCGCGCTTTTTCAGCCTGCTGTCACTCATTTTTTGCGAGACCCAACACATGTCGAATCTCTTCAAGGCGGCCCTGCTACTGGGCAGCCTGCTGTGGCAATCCAGCGGATTGGCCAGCGATACGGGGTGGCTCACCCGCCCCCAGAACAGTCACGCCAAGGTCAGGCTGCAAGCCGACCGCAGCGTCCCGGATCAAACCCGCATCCTGCTCGATGTCCAGCTGGAGTCCGGCTGGAAGACCTACTGGCACAGCCCGGGTGAAGGGGGCATTGCGCCCCAGATCCTGTGGGATGAGCCGGTCGGCGACTTCCAGTGGCACTGGCCCACGCCGCGCCCCTTCGAGGTAGCCGGGCTCAGCACCCAGGGCTATCAGGAGCAGGTACGCTTCCCCCTGAGCCTGGACTACCCGGCCGGGCAGCCGCTCAAGGGCACCTTGCGCCTCTCCACCTGCAGCAACGTCTGCATCCTGACCGACTACCCCTTCACCCTGGCGGCAGATGGGCAAGCGCCGGCTGGCTTTGACTTCGCCTGGGCCCGGGCCATGAGCACCCTGCCACAGACGCTGCCTGCCGACACCCGGGTCGAGCTCGGCTACCAGCACAACCAGCTGCAACTGCGGGCCGAGCGGGTCGAAGGGTGGCAGACGCCTGCGCTCTTCATCGATGCGCTGGAGGGGGCCGAGTTCGGCAAGCCCGCGCTCGAGGTAAGCGGCACCACCCTGATCGCCCGTGTGCCGGTCAGCGACGGCTGGCAGGGGGATGCCCCTGACTTGCGCGGCCAATCCCTCGGCCTGCTGCTCACCAGCGGCGAGCAGGCCTGGCAGACCCGCGCCACCATCGCCGATCCCCTCGCCCTGCCGGCCCCCGAGCAGCCACTTCTCTGGCTGCTGGGGGCGGCGCTGCTCGGCGGTCTCATCCTCAACCTGATGCCCTGCGTGCTGCCGGTGCTGGCCCTGAAACTCGGCACCGTGTTGCAGCAGCAAGAGAGCGAACAAGGAGGCGTGCGCAAACAGTTCCTCGCCGCCAGCGCCGGGATAATCACCTCCTTCTGGGTGCTGGCGGCCATGAGCAGCCTGCTGCGCGCCACACAAGGGGCGGTCGGCTGGGGGATCCAGTTCCAGAGCGCCGGTTTCATCGGCTTCATGGTGGCGGTGACCCTGCTGTTTTGCGCCAACCTGCTGGGGCTGTTCGAGATAAGGCTGCCCAGCGATCTCAACACTCGCCTCGCCACCCGCGGCGGCAAGGGGCTCGGTGGCCACTTCCTGCAAGGGAGTTTCGCCACCCTGCTCGCGACCCCCTGCTCGGCCCCCTTCCTCGGCACCGCGGTGGCCTTTGCACTGGCGGCGCCCCTCGGCCAGCTCTGGCTCATCTTCACGGCCCTCGGCCTTGGCATGAGCCTGCCCTGGCTGCTGGTGGCGGCCCTGCCGCGCCTCGCCCTCTGGCTGCCCAAACCGGGGCGCTGGATGGGGCGACTGCGCATTCTGCTCGGGCTGATGATGCTAGGCTCCAGCCTCTGGCTGGCGAGCCTGCTTGGCAACCATCTGGGCAGCACGGCCACCGGCTGGCTGATGGCCGCCATGGTGCTGGTGCTGCTGATGGGCATCCTCTGGCGCTATGGCCTGCGCGGTTTCACCCTGGCCCTCTCTCTCTCGGCACTCATCGGCGGCGCCCTGCTGCTGGGGGGCGCCCTCACGGCGCAGGGGTCAGGCAGCGTCGATCGGGTGGTCTGGCAGCCGCTCACCGAACAGGCCATCGACGATGCGCTGGCCCAGCGCAAGCGGGTCTTCGTCGACGTCACCGCCGACTGGTGCGTCACTTGCAAGGCCAACAAGTACAACGTGCTGCTGCGTGACGAGGTGCAGAGCGCCCTGTCGGCCCCGGACGTGGTGGCCCTGCGCGGCGACTGGAGCCGGCCGAGCGATGCCATCTCCGCCTTCCTGCGCCAGCGCGGCGCGGCCGCCGTCCCCTTCAACCAGATCTACGGGCCCGGCCTGCCAGAGGGAGAGATCCTCTCGCCACTGCTGGACAAGGCCGACTTGCTCGATGTGTTGCACCA
Organism: Aeromonas sp. s4; assembly: GCF_040907855.1. Lineage (NCBI taxonomy): Bacteria > Pseudomonadati > Pseudomonadota > Gammaproteobacteria > Aeromonadales > Aeromonadaceae > Aeromonas > Aeromonas sp. s4. Next base: position 156,147 of record NZ_JBFOCP010000030.1, read on the forward strand.
GGCCGGCCTCGTCCAGGCCGATGCCCCCCATTTTTAAGGAGAATCCCATGACCCTGCGTACCCTGAAACTGCGCACCCTGACCCTCTGCACCGCCCTGGTAGCCGCCACCCTCTGCGCCCCCTTGCTGCAGGCGGCGCCCTTCACCCCGGAGCAGGAGGCCCGCATCAAGGAGCTCATTCGCGAGACCCTGATCGCCAACCCCGGGATCCTCGACGAGGCAGCCGAATCCTGGGAGAAGCAGAACGCCGCGACCCAGCAGGCCCAGATGGGTGACTTCATCAAGGGCAACCAGGATGTGCTGTTCAACAGCCCCACCAGCCCGCGCCTCGGCGCCAAGCATCCCAAGCTGACCCTGGTGCTGTTCACCGACTACAACTGCCCCTACTGTAAGCAGTTCGACCCGGCGGTCGCCAAGCTGCTCGCGGCCTATCCGGACGATCTGGGGCTGGTGATCAAGCTGCTGCCGTTCAAGGGGCAGACCTCCGCCAAGGCAGCCCAGTACAGCCTGACCCTGTGGCAACAGGATCCTGCCCGCTTCCTCCCCCTGCACGACAAGCTCATGAGCAAGCAGGGGATGCTGACCGAGACGGACATCAACAAGGCGCTGGCCGCCACCGACAACCTGACCCTCAAGCCCGCAGGCAAGGCCACCGAAGAGCTGCGCAACAGCCTGCGCATCGGCACCCTGCTCGGCGTGCAAGGCACCCCGGCGACCCTTATCGGCAACCAGCTGGTGCCGGGTGCCATTCCCTATGACGAGCTGGAGCAGCTGGTCAAAGCCGAGCTGGCCAAGCGGAGCTAAGCCATGGCCGAGGATGCAGGCATAAAGGCCCCCCGCTGGCGCCGCTGGGGCAAGGAGGCGCTCTGGCTGCTGTTGATGGCGCTCGTCATCACCACACTGGTGGATCTGTGGCGCAGCCCCATGCTGCCGGCGGGGGCCATGGAGGCCCCCTTCACCCTGCAGGACGGCACCACCACCACTCTGGCCGAGCAGAGCCGCGGCAAGCCCCTGCTGGTCTACTACTGGGCCAGCTGGTGCGGGGTGTGCCGCTTCACCACTCCCACGGTGGAACAGCTCTGGCAGGAGGGCGAAAATGTGCTGACGGTGGCCCTGCGCTCCGGCAGCGATGAACCGTTGCGCGCCGGGATGGCGAAGAAGGGGCTGACCTTCCCCACCCACAACGACGAGTCCGGGGATCTGGCCGCCCGCTGGCAGGTGGGGGTGACGCCGACCTTCCTCGTCATCAAGGATGGGGCTCTGGTGAGCAGCACCACCGGCTGGAGCAGCGCCTGGGGGCTCAGGTTGCGGCTGCTCTGGGCAAGCTGGTAACCCCCTTCATGCCAGAGATGCAAAGAGCCCGGTATCGCTACCGGGCTCTTTTTCATCAGAGGGCTGACAACCCGCCCTATTGGGCGGCCTCCATCGCCCGCTTCTCCAGATTGGCCTTGATGTCGAGACGCTCAGACTCCCCGATCACCCCGTCACCGTTCTTGTCCAGGCGAGAGAAGAGCGCCTCCTGCCGCGCCATGAACTGGGCCCTGGTGGTCTCCCGCGACGGCTTGAGCTGGCTCATCCGCTCCGGGACCGGCTTGCCAGCCTGTTGCATCACGCCAGCCAGCTTTGCCAGGTTGGCCTCTTTCTCGGCAACCGACAGCACGCCGTCACCGTTCTTGTCCTGCAGGGCAAAGCGCTGGGCGGCGCGCTCCATGAACTGGGCCCTGGTGACATCCCCCATCAGCGGCGAGGCGGGCAATATGTCGCTGGCAGAGGCGGCACTCCCTGCCAGCGCGAGCACGAAAAACGCGGACTTGACCATGGCGATGACTCCTTGTGACGGCAGAATCCGGATGGTTCGGACAAGAGGGGGCCGGGCAACGCCGGGGCCTGCCGCCCCCCTCTGCCAGTGTAGCCCCGCCGCCATCTCGCACCGCCCGCTCTTTTCGTACAGAAAGACCGCACTTTCATGGCAGAGGCGCCGGCTTTCCGTTAAAATCTCCGGTTTTTGCCGAGCCTGGTTTGCCGACGTTGCGCCACCAGGTCGACACAGGATGAATTCCACCATGCCAGTGAGGCAGGATCCGTCATGAACAACTACTTCCGGGTGTTGGGCGTCAAGTCCAACGCCAGTGAAAACGACATCAAAAAAGCCTATCGACGGCTGTCGAACCAGTACCACCCCGACAAGCTGCACGGGGCGAGCGAAGAAGAGAAAGAGCAGGCAGCCCTCAAGCTGCACCAGGTAAAGCAGGCTTATGAAGTGCTGTCCGATCCGAAACAGCGGGCCGCCTTTATCAAGGATTTCAACAACGTCATCGTGACCGATCCCGCTGCTGCCATGCAGGAGATGTGGGACCAGTTCTACCCCTGAGCCACCAGGCAAGAAGAGCGACTATGCAAAAAAAATGGGACCAGGCACGGCTCAAGGCCCTGCAAAGCGATGCCAGCGAGAACATCGAATCCTACCGGGATCAGGACGACCCCAAGGGGCTCGAGCAGTTCACCGACCAGATGAAGGCCCTGCTGCTGGCCGACATGAGCATGCTGGAGTTCATGCCCGAATACCTGCCGCTCGCCCTCTATGGCCGGGTGCAGTTCCCGCCCAAGGCCAAGTCGCAGTGGAACAAGTGGCTCGCCAGCGGTGAGCAGCCCTCCTGGGACGAGTTCAAGGTGAGCGTCGGCTTCAGCAACGCCGTCCTGCCGCTGGTCAAGGCGGTGCGGGCCCAGAGCGAAGATCAGCTGATGGAAGCCTGCGCCGTGCTGTTCCTGCTGGACAACCCGCTGCCCCGCGGCAGCCACCGCGCCGATGACGACTATGAGCTGCGGGACGAAGAAGAGGAAGACGGGGAAGATGCCGACGCCGACTACCACGGCGGCAGTGACCGCTATGGTGATGACGACGGCGATCAGGATATGTACGACGAAGTCCGTTTCTAATTGGGGCAAGGCATGAGCAACAGTCTGATAGAAATTACCGCCATCGAGATCAAAGAGCTGGCCGTCATCGAGCCGAAGCAGGCCAGCGAGAAGTTCGAGCTGATCGCCAAGACCATGTCTGACGACCAGCTGGCAGAAGTGATTGAAAACATTGATATCGTTACCCTGACCCAGATCAACGGCCAGCACGACATCTCCTTCCCCTCCATCATCTCCGAGCTGATGACCCCGGAGCGGATCCGCGACATCGTCTGCCAGCAGCCCCTCTACTGGGAAGAGGCGATCAAGAACAACGCCGACGAGCTGCAACAGCACACCTTCGACTTCCTCAACTACTTGATCCGCACCCAGGAGAGCGAAGCCAAGCAGCGGGAGATCCTCGAGTGCGTGGCCGAAGACCCGGCCGGTCTCTTCTACCTCGCCATCCCCTTTATCGAGTTCTATCGCGGCGATCGCTATGAAGAGGACGAAGGTTATCGCGACGTGCTGCACGCCGAAGAGGAAGATCTCGAAGAGTCTCTGCGCTACAGCGAGCGCCAGCAGAGCGAGGATGTCCACGACTACGCGCTGGACGACCCGCGCAGCCTCTTGATGCTCATTCGCGAGCTGGCCCCCGAGGTGGAAAAATCCATCAAGTCGCTGCTGCGCAACGAGCACTCCACCTGGGACGGCATCATCAACAAGTTTGCCGCCGAGCTGGTGATGCAGGCCAAAGAGAAGAACAAGGTCGAGGAAGACGAGTACGGCGACGTCGACGACATGTTCAGCTTTCTGGATTAAGGAGCCCATTCATGCAGTTAGTCATTCGCGATGCCAACCAGGGCCCCTTTCTGACCCAGGTGCTGCGCTTTGGCCGCGACAACGAACTCTTGAGTCAGCAGCAGCTCGCCGCCATCAAGGGCAAGGCGGTGCTGATGAGCCTCAAATTCGCCGACAAGTACTACAACAAGTACAAGATGCACCTGCTGGAGCAGGCCGCCCACGACGTCATCGGCGTGGTGAGCCTCGGTCTGCAGGAGCTATCCCAACGGGATCCGGCCAAGGCCCTGGCCCTGTTGCAGGCGCCGGAAGGCCCCATCAAGCCGTTCCAGAAGGGCTGGTCCATGCTCATCACCGTCAGCCCCAAGCAGGCTGGCAACAGCCTCTACGGTGACGTGGATGCGCGGCTCTTGGACAAGATCTCCAGCCCCCCCGATGTGGAGGAGTGGCAAGGGTGGCAGGAGTACGAGAAGGCGCTGACCGAGCACAACAAGAGCCGCCTGATGGAGCTCATCGACCAGCACTTCTTCGCCTGCGAGAGCGACCACCCCACCATGGAGGACAAGCTGGCCGAAGCGCTGCTCTACCGCATCCTCTGCGGCAAGGGCAGTGGCGCCGTCCCCCTCAAGGTGAAACAGGATCTCAAGCGCAAGCTGGCGCGGGAGATTGAGCTAGACGAGGGCTGGTACGACACCGACTACCTCGCCGCCCAGCTCACCCTGATGCTGAATGCGCTGCCCGCCGACATGGCCGCCGCCCTGCGTCAGGAGCTGAGCCCGGGCTTTGTGCCCAACCTCCTCCATACCCTGGGGTTTGTGCGTCAGTACCAGCAGTTGCAAAAAGAGGACGCCTCGCCGGAGAAGCTCGACAACATGGAGATGCGCGCCGGGATCCGCCACCCCCTGCTCGGCTGGCCCCTCTACCACGACTTCTGATGACGGGCTTTCCCCTTCACGCTGTTCCAACGCCCGGCTTGCCGGGCGTTGTCATCTTTGCAGCTCGCAGATGGCGGCGCCGACCCTATCGGGCAATGGTCCACATGGCGCTCTGCATCCCGGTCTCCCGAAAATCGATCACCACGGGATAGTCGTTGCCACAGCCCGTCACCGTCCAGCGCTCCTGCCAGTGGCGACTGCCCGGCTCCCCCTCGGGAAGTTGCAACACCACGGGTACGAAGCGCTCCGGCGCGTCACACCCCTTGGTGGCCACCCAGGATGCGACCCCCACCATGGCATCCCGGATCAGCTGCTGATTGGCCAGGGTACCTTCCTGCACGGGTTCACTCGGGCTGGCCTCGGCCTGGCACACCAGGGGAAAAAGCAACAGCAGGGCACAGGGTCTCATCGCACCTCCAGAGGGGCCAGTCAAAAAGTGGTTCGTTCGGGGCTTTCATCATGACCCGAAACGGCGCCAGACAGAAGAGGCCACCAGGGGGAAGCAGGCGCAGGATCCGAGGCGCGGTGGCGTGCACGCAAGTCGGACTACCTCCTAAGCGTCATTGGCCCACATTTTGTCAGGGATATAATGACTCCCCCATACAAGCCGCCGGGGAGCCAGGCCGTGAGCAGAAAGCCGGACCGCATGACCGCCATGCAGCAGATCATCGACGCCGTGAAGGCGGAATTTCCGCTCTATCATCCGGATACCTTCAAATGCGGGCCGGACAACACCTGCATCGGCTGCCCCAAGAAGCTGATGGAGCTGGTGGATACGGACCTCTGCTACTGGCAATATCAGATCGATCGCGGCATCCCGCCCAGCTTCGACGAGCTCAACCGCTTCGGCAAGATGTGCAAAAATATCCGCCGGTCCCTGGTGCGCAATGGCCGCATTCCCGCCTGACGAGAAGCAACATGCTGCCTTCATCGGTTTTTTATGATGGTTTTATCCACCAGAATGAATCACCACCTTATTTAATGGCTAGGCACACCTTGTTCACCGCCTATCGTGCTGATGGCCGACGCAGGTTCATTGCCCCAAGGAGCACAATATGACTCAGGAAAGCATCCAGACCCGCTACACGCTGGATCCCGCCCTTGCCAGCGCCACCGAACTGGAGCAGGTCATCGCCCGGGCCATCGAGGCCAACAAGCAGGACTTCTTCCCCCTGCTGGAGCGGCTGGTGGATGTGGGTGACAGCCGGGTCAAGCTCAGCCAGAAGGATCCCCTGCGGGTGCTGGGGGTGGAACTCGACGAGGCTCGCACCGGCGGCACTGCCCGCCTCGGCTACGAATCCAACTTTTCCGAGAGCTGCCGCCTTATCGACGAATACGACCAGCACCAGACCAGCGTGGCCTTCACCCTCGACGGGGATCAGCTTGTTTTCGATCTTGAGCTGCCCATCGAGTGGAACTTCGACAACTGATTGGCGGCGGTGCCATTCCCCTGGCGTGTTGTAGCCAACGGCGCCCCTTTCCCCCCTTTCTGGTGTAGGGTTGTCTGCACAGCAACGGATAGACATCTCGAGGATCACCATGGGTGAGCATCAACCTACAGCAATGCCGGTATTGAATGACAGTGAGCGCCTCGGGCTCGAGCGCAAGAGCGCCGGGGATTTCCCCCTCTATCACCAGGATCCTCACACCCCGTCTGCCCGTGGCTGGGCACTCATCCTGCTGGGGGTCATCCTGGGGTTTGCGGCTCTCTCCGCCCCCATCGACTTTTTCAAGACCACCTCAGGGGGCTTTGTGCCCGCCCTCCTGTTCCCTCTCATTCCTCTGGCCGTGCTCGCCATGGTGGCGGGAACAGGGTGGCGCTCACTGTTTCGAACGCCGACGCGGCGGGATTGTCTCTTGATGCTGGCGATTACCGGCATCAACATACTGGTCTCAATCGCCGTTGCCATGACCATGCAGCACCTGTTCCAGCTGAATGCAAACCCGGTCAACGCCATGCTGGCAGAGGCGTCCAATACGGCGCGCATCCTCTTTTATCTCAAGACGGCGCCCCAGCTCTTCGGCGAGGAGGTGATCTCCATCCTGCCTTTTCTGGCCATCCTCTGGTGTTGTCACCAGAAGCTCGGCCTGACCCGCAAGTCCGCCATCCTCATCGCCTGGCTATCGACGGCTCTAATCTTCGGAGCCCTGCACCTGCCCACTTATGACTGGAATTTTCTGCAATGTTTTCTGGTGATCGGCACGGCCCGCATCGTGCTGCTCAGTGGCTACATCATCACCAAAAACATCTGGGTATCGACCGGCTCACACATCATCAATGACTGGCTGCTGTTTAGCCTGATGCTGCTGCTTGGCAGCCACACAGGCACCTGATGCACGCAATACACAGGCTGGCCATGGATAGAGAGAGCCGTAGGCGTGCCCGCAGCATGGCGGCAGCCTGTTTTCGCGAACGTCTGATGACGCTTCGCTAATCAGACCTACGGCCTCCCCTCACCCTGACCCTCTCCCAAGGGGAGAGGGGATCAGCGCCTGCCAACCTGTAGCCATAGATGTCACGCATTCCAAAAATGCTGCGGTCTGGGCTCCCTTCTCCCCTTGCGGGAGAAGAGTCGGGGATGAGGGGAGCAAACCATCGACAAGCAGCAGAACGTTAAAGACAACAGAGAGAAGTTGGGTCGATTAACGAAGCGTAATCGTCCGCACCGCAATCTCGGTGGCGATGGACATAGAGAAGAGATCAACTGGCGCACCAGAAGAATTGCGACAACCTGTTTTCGCGATCGTCTGATTACGCTTCGCTAATCAGACCTACTGGCTACGCTTTTGTCAAAAAGCGTAGGTGCCTCAAATTTTCATCTTCAGATCACAATTGGTTTTAGTTTTTTTTGATACGCTCCACATTCAAAATTAAAGCGCTTCAACGAGGGAAGATTCAGTGTACAACTTACTTGTAACATCAAAAATAGGAGCATGGGAAAATGGGTATTATGTATTTGACAAGAGCCGATTTCTTGAATATACAAATGAAAGAATAGCCTTAGCCTTTAAGGATTTAACAGAAAGCAACATTAACAAACTGAAAAGTTATCCTTGTATATTTGCATACGAAGGAGAAGAGTTAGATTTCCATCTCGGATATCTAACATCGATAAAAGAACGAGGCAGAGATCTTTTTGTAGAATTCCATCTAATGCCTGACATACCACCAATCCCATTTCAAAAAATAAAGGAAATAGCAGCACTTTTAGATATCCGTGATTGGGAAATGAATCGAACCCACTGGGCAGTTAAAGATGAAAATCTATTTGATAGACTAGAAAGCAACAATATAATTGAACAAAAAGCGACTTCAAGAACAAAGAAACTAGAAAGACCAACAATAACAAAATCGACGAATCCCAAAGTAACAACAATCAAAGGTTTTATTGAAAAGGTCCTAGATTATACTGCAGACAAAAATACAGAAATTTTTTATCGAGGCCACTCAGATAATAAATATAAACTAGAGCCATCAATTTTCAGGAAGGATGGAAGTGGAAACCCTCTTTATCTTGATAATGAACACATTATTTATAGAGAGCTATTGGTATCAAATTCAGCTGATTTTCAATCAGATGTATATACTCTTGATCGCCTTGTTCGTATGCAACACTTTTCACTCCCAACAAGACTCCTTGATATAACATCAAATCCATTAATAGCGCTTTACTTCGCATGTAAATCCTCTCAGGAGTCAGAAGGTGAAGTGATTTTATTATCCATGAATCGAAGTAACGTTAAATATTTTGACTCAGATGTTGCAAGCTGCCTTGCTAATTTGTCTCGTTTGCCGAAGTTAGAAAAAGACTCTATTGATTTTTCATGCGATGATTTCAATTCTCAATCATCAATCAAACAGTTGCTTCACTTTATAAAAGAAGAGAAGTCATTTTTCGAACCCCAAATAATTCCTGATGACTTACGAAAGATCATTTGTGTAAAAGGAAAAAAGAGCAACGACAGAATATCATCTCAATCTGGAGCATTTCTGTTGTTTGGAATAGATGCAATCTTGGACGAAAATGGCACTCAAGATATCAGTATATTTAGAGTTACAGTTTCAAACAAAGCTGAGATATTAACTCAACTAGACAAGCTAAATATAAATGAAAGTACGGTTTTCCCATACATTGAAAATTCAGCTAGATATATTGCCGAGCGATTTAAATTCAGCACCCCATACAGCTAATTATTTATAACTTATCACACCTCACTTTCATCAATAAAATAACACTGAGAGTTTATTTTTAAGAAGGGCGCTTTCGCGCCCTTTCTATTATTTACCCTTCCTGATTTTCCCCGGCTACCGGCTCGGCGCCAGCGGCGGGTTCAATCTCGATGCGATCGACGCGCTGCAAACCGCGGGGCAGCTTGGCGCCACGGCGGCCGCGCTCGCCACGGTAGTAGTCAAGGTCAGACGGTTTGAGGGTGAGCTTGCGCTTGCCGGCAAACAGGGTGACCGACTGGCCTTGCGGGATGACGGCGGCCATCACCACAAACTCCTCCCGCGCCTTCACGCGAGCAGAGGGGATGCTGATGAGCTTGTTGCCCTTGCCCTTGCCGAGTACCGGCAGGGTATTGAGCGGGAACAGCAACATGCGCCCCTCGTTGGAGATGGCCATGCAGAGATCCGTGTCCGGCGCGCCTATCCTCTGGGGCGCCATGACGATGCCCCCTTCCGGCACGGTCAGCAGCGCCTTGCCGTTCTTGTTCTTGGCCGTCAGGTCGTCGTATTGGCAGACGAAGCCGTAACCGGCGTCAGAACAGATGAGGTACGGCTCGCCTTCGTTGCCCATCACCAGATGGCGTACCTCTTCACCGGCCCCCAGCGCGAAGCGACCGGTGAGCGGCTCGCCCTGACTGCGGGCGGAGGGCAGGGTATGGGCCTCCAGCGAGTAGGTTCTCCCCAGGGTGGAGAGGAACACCGCCTGCTGGTTGCTGCGGCCATGGGCGTGGGCGAGATAGTTGTCCCCCGCCTTGTAGGAGAGGCCCTCCACATCCACGTCGTGGCCCTTGGCGGCGCGCACCCACCCCTTGTCGGAGAGGATCACGGTCACCGGCTCGCTCGGGGTGAGCTCCTTCTCGGTCAGGGCCACGGCGGTGGCACGCTCCACCAGCGGGGTGCGGCGATCGTCGCCGTACTTCTCGGCGTCCGCCAGGATCTCTTTCTTCAGCAATGTGCTGAGACGGCGCTCGGAACCCAGGATCAGTTCCAGCTTGTCTCGCTCTTCCGCCAGTTCATTCTGCTCGGCGCGCAGCTTGAACTCTTCGAGCTTGGCCAGGTGGCGCAGTTTGAGCTCGAGGATCGCCTCGGCCTGGGTCTCGCTGATATTGAAACGCTCCATCATCACCCGGCCCGGCTCCTCTTCGGTACGGATGATCTCGATCACCTCGTCGATGTTGAGGTAGGCAATGAGCAAGCCTTCGAGGATGTGCAGGCGGGCCAGCACCTTGTCGAGGCGATACTGCAGGCGACGACGCACCGTCTCGCGACGAAAGCTCAGCCACTCGGTGAGGATGGTCTTGAGATCTTTGACCTGGGGCCGGTTGTCCAGACCCAGGATGTTGAGGTTGACCCGGTAGTTCTTCTCCAAGTCCGTGGTGGCGAACAGGTGGGCCATCAGCCCCTCTACGTCCACCCGGTTGGAGCGCGGCACGATCACCAGACGGGTCGGGTTCTCGTGGTCCGATTCATCCCGCAGATCGGTCACCATGGGCAGCTTCTTGGCCACCATCTGGGCGGCAATCTGCTCCATGATCTTGGCGCCGGAGGCCTGATGAGGCAGCGCCGTGATGACGATGTCGCCATCTTCCTCGCTCCACACCGCCCGCTGCTTGATGGAGCCCTTGCCGGTCTCGTAGATTTTGCGGATGTCATCGCGGGGCGTGATGATCTCGGCGTTGGTCGGGTAGTCCGGCCCCTGCACATGGGCCATCAGGGCATCCAGGCCGGCATTGGGGTTGTCCAAAAGCTCCACGCAGGCGTGGGCCACTTCCCGCGCGTTGTGGGGCGGGATGTCGGTCGCCATCCCCACCGCGATGCCGGTCACCCCGTTGAGCAGGATGTGCGGCAGGCGGGCGGGCAGCACCACCGGCTCTTTCATGGTGCCGTCGAAGTTGGGCGTCCACTCCACCGTGCCCTGGCCGAGCTCGGAGAGCAGCAGCTCGGAGAAGCGTGACAGCCGCGCCTCGGTATAACGCATGGCGGCGAAGGATTTGGGATCGTCCGGCGCCCCCCAGTTGCCCTGACCGTCCACCAGCGGGTAGCGGTAAGAGAAGGGCTGGGCCATCAGCACCATGGCTTCGTAACAGGCGCTGTCGCCGTGGGGGTGGTACTTACCCAGCACGTCACCCACGGTACGGGCGGATTTCTTGTGCTTGGACAGCGCCGACAGACCCAGCTCGCTCATGGCGTAGATGATGCGCCGCTGCACGGGCTTGAGGCCGTCGCCGATATGCGGCAAGGCTCGATCCATGATGACGTACATGGAGTAGTTCAAGTAAGCCTGTTCGGTAAAGGTGCGCATTGGCTGGCGCTCTACCCCGTCCAGACTGAGCTCGATAGCATCACTCATAAGGTTGTTCTCTTGCTATGGCACGCCCTCAGAGGGCACGCCGAAAATGCGGGTCGGCAGGGGGCCGACGGTGAATCACAAGCCCCCCTCCCAACCTCCCCCTCCATGAGGGGGAGGAGAGGCTTGGCCCCCTCCCCTTGCGAACGGGAGGGCCGGGGTGGGGTACTTGGGACTCGCTTTAGATGATGGCGAGGTTGCCCTTCTCTTCCAGCCATTCACGGCGATCACCGGCGCGCTTCTTGGCCAGCAGCATGTCCATCAGTTGCAGGGTCTCGTCCCCATCTTCCCCTTCTGCCCCCCCTTCCGCGCCCATGGTGAGCTGCACCAGGCGGCGGGTGTTGGGATCCATGGTGGTTTCCCGCAGCTGTTTCGGGTTCATCTCACCCAGCCCCTTGAATCGGGTCACCATCACCTTGCCCTTCTTCTTCTCGGCCTCGACCCGTTGCAGCACGCCGTTCTTCTCGTCCTCGTCGAGGGCGTAGAAGACCTCCTTGCCGATGTCGATACGATAGAGGGGCGGCATGGCCACATAGACATGGCCCTTTTCCACCAGCGTGCGGAAGTGCTTCACAAAGAGGGCGCAGAGCAGGGTGGCGATGTGCAGACCGTCCGAGTCCGCATCCGCGAGGATGCACACCTTGCCGTAGCGCAGGCCGGAGAGATCGTCGGAATCCGGGTCGAGCCCGATGGCCACCGAGATGTCGTGCACTTCTTGCGAGGCGAGCACCTGACCGGCCTCCACCTCCCAGGTGTTCAGGATCTTGCCGCGAAGCGGCATGATGGCCTGGAATTCGCGATCCCGCGCCTGCTTGGCACTGCCGCCCGCGGAGTCACCCTCCACCAGGAAGAGCTCCCCCTGCATGGGATCGGCGCAGCCGCAGTCGGTCAGCTTGCCGGGCAGGGCCGGGCCCTGGGTTATCTTCTTGCGCACTACCGTCTTGGCGGCGCGCATCCGGCGCTGGGCGCTCGAGATGCAGAGCTCGGCCAGCTGTTCGGCCAGCTCGGTGTTGCTGTTCAAGTAAAGGCTGAAGGCATCCTTCACCACGCCCGACACGAAGGCCGAGCTCTGGCGGGACGACAGTCGCTCCTTGGTCTGGCCGGCAAACTGCGGGTCCTGCATCTTGATGGAGAGGATGTAGGCGCAGCGATCCCAGATGTCTTCCGGGGTCAGCTTGACCCCGCGGGGCAAGAGGTTGCGGAACTCGCAGAACTCACGCATGGCGTCGAGCAGCCCCTGGCGCAGGCCGTTGACATGGGTGCCACCGAGCGCGGTGGGAATGAGGTTCACATAGGATTCGGCGAGGCACTCGCCCCCTTCCGGCAACCAGCACAGGGCCCAGTCCACCGCCGACTGCTCGGAGCTGAAAGAGCCGACGAAGGGCTGCTCCGGCAGGCAGGTGAACTGCTTGACCGCATCGATGAGGTAATCCTTGAGGCCGTCTTCGTAGCACCACTCAAGCTTGATGCCGGTGTTCTTGTCGAAGAACTTGATGGTGAGGCCCGGGCAGAGCACGGCCTTGGCTTTGAGCAGGTGCTCGAGCTTGGAGACCGAGAAGCGCGGCGAATCGAAGTAGCGCGCCTCTGGCCAGAAGCGCACCCGGGTGCCGGTGTTGCGGCGTCCGCAGGTGCCGGTGATGGTCAGATCAGACACCTTGTCGCCCCGCTCGAAGGCGATGTCATAGACCTGGCCGTCCCGGCGCACCGTCACCTCGACCCGATCGGAGAGGGCGTTCACCACGGAGATCCCCACCCCGTGCAAGCCACCGGAGAACTGATAGTTCTTGTTGGAGAACTTGCCCCCCGCGTGCAGTTTGCAGAGGATCAGCTCCACGCCGGAGACCCCTTCCTCCGGGTGGATGTCCACCGGCATGCCGCGACCGTCGTCGATCACCTCGAGGGACTGATCCTCGTGCAGGATCACCTCCAGATTGCGGGCGTGACCCGCCAGCGCCTCGTCGACGCTGTTGTCGATGACCTCCTGGCCGAGGTGATTGGGCCGGGTGGTGTCGGTGTACATGCCGGGGCGGCGACGCACCGGTTCAAGGCCATTGAGGACCTCAATGGCATCCGCATTGTATTGAGTGGACATGGAGGGCCTTGCGAATTGACGTTTGGGGGGAATCTTACTCGCTGGGAGGGCCCGGGACAAATGGGGCGCTCGCAAAGGGTGATCCAGAGGGGCTCCGGCCTCCCCGCCCGGGATCAGGCGGGTTCCCCGGGCAGGGCCTGCACAAGCTGGGAGAGGGAGCAGTGGAGTCGCCACACCAGCCCCGCCAGTGCCCGGGCCGCCGGATCTGCATGTTCCCCCAGCCCCAGGCTGATGCGGTCCAGCTCCGCCAGGGTGCGCCCCAGGGTCTCGTGCTGCACGCCCCCTTCGGTCAGAATCCCTTTCAGGCAGCGCAGACAGCCGTCACGCACCAGATAGAGGGCCGGATCCCGGCTGCGCCAGAGCCTGAGCTGCCAGACGATATGGCTGCAATTGAGCAGCACCACGCCCCAGCGCAGCACCCAGAGCCGGGCCCCCTGATCCTGACTCTGGCTGAGCTGGCTCACCGCGTGATAGACCCGGGACTCAAACTCCCCCTCGCTCTGATGCGGGGCCGGGGCCAGCTGGTCCACGAAATCCCGCCGCAGACGATGCATCAGGCGGCGGCTCTTGCGCCGATCCGAGCTGGGCCTCAGGAGCTGGAACGCCAGTCCGGCACTCATCACCCCCAATGCCTGCGCGAGGCTGCTGTTGACGAAGGCGAGGTAGTCGTAGCTCGGCGGATTGGTGATGGCGAGGAAGGAGCCGAGCAGCACGATGAGCTGGCCCCAGAGCGCCGCCCCCTGGGGTCGCTGCAATTTCAGCAGTTGCAGGGTGATGAGAGCGGGGAACAGCAGGGCGCAGAAGATCCAGAAGTCGTCGATGCGGATCATCAGCCCGAACTTGACCCCGAAACAGATAAAGCTGAGCAGCACGATGGCCTTGAGCATGGTCTGGGCCCCCTTCGCCGGGGCCGGGGTGGCGGAATAGAGCACGCAGCAGATAGCGAGCAGGGTCAGGGCCGCAGCGCCCGCATCCCACTGGCTGTGGATCCAGAAGGTGCAGCCCAGCATCACGCAGAGGAAGGTACGCCCCCCGTTGTAGGCCGCCTCCAGGCCGTCGGTGTGGCTGGTCAGAGAGCTGTGGCGCGGCGGCGCCGGCCACTCCTGGCCATCGTGGCGGGCCAGCCTTTCCAGCCAGCGCTGACAATCCAGGTAGCTCCAGCAGAAGTGGCGCAGCCGCAGCCAGAAGGCCTGACAGCGATAATCATCCCCCGAACGGGCCACGAAGGGCGCCATCAGGCGGGCAATGCGCAGCTTGTCGCAGCCCCCCTGTCCCAGCTCTCGCAGCACGGCGGCCAGCATGGGGGCCGGGTCGACGGCGTCCTCTGGCCAGTGTTGCAGCATGCGGCGCAGCCCCGAGATGAGGCTGACCATCCTCAGCTGGCGATGGAGCAGATAGTTCAGCAACTGGTTGTGGCGACGCAGTCGGTGGTGGCTCCAGACGGCCTGGATGCGCAGCACGTTCAGGGTGAGGATCTGACCGATCACCCCCTCGTGGGCGGTGCGCACATCGGCGCCCGTCTCCCCGAGCCAGAGCAGCTGGGCATGTTCCAGCAGCCGGGTCTGGCTCTTGCCAAGGGAGTCCAGCAGGGTCTCGCCATCGGAGAAACTCGGCAGGATCATCATCATCAGGCCGCCGCAGAGGATGCCGACGATCACCTCGCTCACCCGGGCCTGGGCGATGTCGAAGATATGCTGCGGGTCGGTCAGGTTGACGCAGGAGAAGGCGATGATGGCGGCGGTATAGCCCGCCAGGGCGAAACCGTAGGAGACGTTGTTCTGATGGTGGTTGGAGATGTAGGTGCACCCCCCCAGCCAGAGGGCGATAAGCAGGCTGAAGAGCCAGGGATCACCGATGCCAAGGCCGGTGATCATCACCGCCGCCATGGCGCCGATGAGGCTGCCCACCACCCGCCCCAGGCTCTTGCTGATGACGCCCCCCACGGTGGGAAAGCTCACCACGGCGGCGGAGGTCATGGCCCAGTAGGGAGAGTCGAGTTGCAGCACGAACGCCAGCCAGAGCGACAGGCACATGGCCAGGGCATTGCGCAGGGCGTAGCGCCACTGGCCGCCGTTGGCCTTGCCCCAGGGGGTCTGGCGCCAGAGCGAGGGGATCACCCTAGTCCCCTATGGTGATGGTACAGGTCGTGCCCGCGATCAAGACCAGATCCGGGGGAATCGCCAGCAGCCTGATCCGCACCGGCACCCGCTGGGCCAGGCGCACCCAGGGCACGTTCGGCTTGACGTCGAGCAGCAGCCCCTCGCTGCCTTCCAGGCTCTGATCGTGAATGGCGCGCCCTATGCTTTCCACCTCCCCCCTGAGTACCCGATCCCCGCTGTAGAGCACCACCTCGGCCGGTTTGCCGGGAGCGATGTGCCTGAGCTTGGTCTCTTCGAAATAGCCCTGCACATAGAAGGAGTGGGTGTCTATCAGGGCCACCAGGGGCACCCCGGCGGTGGCGTAGTTGCCGACCCTGGCCTGTAGGTTGGTGATGTAGCCGTCGCTCGCAGCATGGACCTCGGTCCGGGCAAGGGACCATCTGGCCTGCTCCAGATTGGCTTGGGCCACCTCATAGGCCGCCTTCATCGCCTGGGCATTGAGCCTGGATTCATCCACCGCCTCGGCGGAGATGACGGTGCGGGAGAGGCTCTGGCGACGGTTCGCCTCGTGCTCCGCCTTGTCGAGATCCGACCTGGCCTTGGCCAGGGCCGCGCTGGCGTTGTCCAGCGCGATGCGATAGGGCTCGGGATCCAGGGTGAAGAGCAGCTCCCCCGCCTTCACCAGCTGGTTGTCCTTGACCCCTATCCTGACGATCTTGCCCGACACCTGGGGCGTGATGCTGACCAGCTCGGCCCGCACCTTGCCATCCCGGGTCCAGGGCCCCTGCATATAGTCGTTCCACAGCCACCAGAGCGACACCAGCGCCAGGGCAAAGACCAGCAGGGTGGAGAAGTATTTGAGGGTCGCAAGGGGTGATTTAGCCATGTAGCAATATCCATAGGGCGCCGCTGACGGCGAGGATGAAGAGGGAGAGATCCATCAGCAGGGGGTGCCAGACCTCGCCGCCGTAGAGCCAGTCCCGCAGCAGATGATGCAGCGGCAGCCAGCCCAGCAGGCCGAGCAGCACGGCCTTGAACAGGGGCGGAAAGTAGAGCGAGGCCCCGAGGATCAGATCCGGCAGCGCTGAAGCAGTCGTCACGGGTGTGCCCCCTGTTGGCAGAGATGGAATGAAGAGAGAGGCCGGGGTCCGCCGGGAGACGGACAGGGCAAGGTTAACACAGCCATTGCGGGGGCTACACCAGCAGATGACCCCCTGAGGCGTCGTCACGGGAGTGGCGCGGCAACACCTCGCCCGTCCTCCCCGCCACCCGTCGGGGCAGTCACCTCGCGTTCAATCGGCCACGGTATCTGCCGGGTGATGCACCCCGTCCCGGGTCGGCACCTCTCCCAGATCGAACGGGTTGACCCCCTCCAGACAGGCGAGGTTGTAGCCATATTCCGCCGGATTGGATCGGCGCTGGTGATGGGTGTAGATGCCGCAGACGCTGCAAAAGTAGTGTTTCGCGGTGCGGGTGTTGAACTGGTAGCAGCGAAGCGCCGCCTCCCCTTGCAGGATGCGGATGCCGGACAGCGGCACCGAGGCGACGATGGCCCCACGCCGCCGACAGAAGGAGCAGTCGCAGCGGCGCGGATCCACCACGCCATCCGGCAGGGTCAGCTCCAGCACCACGGCGCCGCAGTGGCAGCTCGCCTTGTGTTTCTTCTGGATGGGGGTATTGCCGATGCGTGTGATCATGCTGCCTCCTTGCCGCAGTGTCAGGCTGCGAACCGGTTAATCGAACAGGGTATCCCCCCGCCCCTGCGACAGATGGTCATGCAGGGTGCGCAACTGGGACGCCACCACCCGGTGGCGGGAGAGTTCGGGCAAGGCGTCGATGGGGAAGTACCCCGCCCCTTTGGTTTCATCGGTGTCGGTAAGCAGAGCGCCCCCCGTCACCTCGCACAGGAAGAAGGCCTTGTGGGCGTGGGGCAGCTGCGGGGGATGGGGATGCTTGAGCTTGTCGAACAGGGCCAGCAGTTGCACCGCCCGACAGGCGAGGCCGGTCTCCTCGCTCACTTCCCGCACCACAGCATCCGCAGGCGAATCGCCGATGTCGCACCAGCCCCCCGGCAGAGTCCAGCAACCGTCACTGCGCTCCTGCACCAGCAGGACATGGCCCGCATCGTTCTGAATGAAGGCCCGCACATCGAGCTTGGGGGTGGGATAGCCGCTGTCGAGGGCAATCCAGTCGTCGATGGCGTCGGGGGCCAGCTCGCTCTGGCTGGCGATGAGCGTCACCGTGGCCGCTCGCAGCGCCTCGAAGCGGGCGATGTCGAAGGGATCGCGGGAATAGGTGAGCCCCGCCTGGGCCGTGGCCAGCACCTGTTCGAGGAAGGCGGCCAACGGCGGCTGCACGGCTAGAGCCCGAGGAAACGGACGATCTGGGCGGGGTAGCGCTCGAAGCCTGTGAAGGCGTGATCGCCGCCGCACTCCAGGGAGAGACGGGCAAAGCGGTATTCGTCCAGCGCCTTGCGATAGTCGAGCACCTCGTCCTCCTGCTGTTGCAGCACCCAGAGCCGCTCGGGAGCAGTCACCGGCACCGCCAGCGCTCTCAGCTCGTCCATGTGTCCGGGCAACAGTTCATAGCGT
Source organism: Aeromonas sp. s4 (assembly GCF_040907855.1). Taxonomy (NCBI): domain Bacteria; kingdom Pseudomonadati; phylum Pseudomonadota; class Gammaproteobacteria; order Aeromonadales; family Aeromonadaceae; genus Aeromonas; species Aeromonas sp. s4. The sequence goes on from NZ_JBFOCP010000030.1 coordinate 174,134, forward strand.
TCGCCGCTGTAGGGGTTGGTCTGGGGGCCGAGGTAGTCGCAGAGCAGCTCGTGGGGGCGCACCGCCGGGTTGATGAGGGCGGCGCGGCAACCGTATCGCTCGCTGACCCGGGTCGCCATAAAGCCACCGAGGGAGCTGCCCACGGCGCCCAGTCGCAGGGCGCTGCCGTGGCGGGCCTTCAGGTCGGCGATGGCCTGCTCGATGGCAGCCCAGGCGGCCTCAGGGGTGTTGGGCTGAGCCGGGATCACCACCTCGATATCGGGCCTGTTCTCTGCCACCCAGGCCGCCATCTGCTGCGCCTTGGCCGAGCCGGGGGATGAATTGAAACCGTGCAGATAGAGCAGGACGGGCTTCATGGCAACGCCTCAGTAACCGGTGGCATTGGGGTCGGGCACGAACTGCCCCAGCGGCAGGCGCCACACCTGACTCGCCACCCGGCCATCCGGGTGCAGGGTGAGATAGCGCCAGCCCGGGCCGGATTCGTCCAGTGCGAAACCGTCGGAGAGCGGCTTGAACTGGATGCAGGTAGAGGGGCTGGCGATGAGCCGCACTCCGTGGTGCACCTCGTCAAACTCCTGATGGACGTGGCCGAACAGGATGGTCTTCTGCTGCGGGTGGCGGGCCAGCACGGCGAACAGGTCGTCGGCATTCTTGAGGTTGTGCTGATCCAGCCAGGCGCAGCCCACCGGCACCGCCTGATGGTGCAGGGCGATGAGGGCGTGGCGCTCGGGATGCTGGCGCAGGGCCTGATCCAGGGCCGCCAGCTGGTGATCCCCCAGCACCCCGTGGGGTTTGCCACGCACCTGGGTATCCAGCAGGATCACCTGCCAGTGATCCCCCACCAGCTGCTTGGCCTCGCTGATGCCGGCCGCATGGAGGTATTCGGTCATCAGGGGGCCGTCGTCGTGGTTGCCGGGCAACCAGTAGATGGGGCGAGCCAGGGGCGCCATCATGGAGGCGAAGCGCTGGTAGGACTCCGGGCTGTGATCCTGGGAGAGATCCCCGGTGGCGAGGATGAGATCGAACGGGTGCTCGTTGGCCTGCACCCGCTCCAGCACGGCGGCCAGACTCTGCGCCGTGAGCACGGCCAGCAGCCGCCCCTCGGCACTGGCGAAGAGATGGGTATCGGTAATCTGTAACAGGCGCACACTGCCGTCCGGCGCCTGAGGTAGCTCTGTTTCCAAAATCACGCTTCTTTTTTATGGGTTCGACTAGAGGATGTTAATCAGGCTGGTGCCGTGTTTGAGACAAAATCTCAACCAATCGGCCAAGAATAGATTTACCTGCTCCTTTTCATCCCTGTGATGCATTTTTTGATTGGGATAATCATAACGTGGTTGCAACATTGAAATCTGTTGCGCCGCACACACTTCCGCCATTCGCACATCATGATACAAACGAATCTCTATCCGGGCTTGCAAGTAGCTCGGCAATTCGGGGTTGTGCTGGGCCAGGATCACCTGGCTGGTGAAGCGGCTCTCCTCGGTCACCGTGAGCTGGAACTGCAGGCCGTTACCGACCTGATAGCGGCGCTCAGCACCCACGCTGCCGCCAGGCGGCAACAGTTTCATCAGCGCCATGTAATTGACCTCGCAGGTACGCTGCAAGGACATCAAATCAGGCACATAGCGCTTCATCGGGCTCTGGACTAATGACATGTCGCGGCTCCCTCAATCAGGGTCCATGAAGGGTGGACCCACTGCACAGTGTTCCAGTCGGACACAGGGCACCTGACCCGGGTCTGAACGAGCGTCACCTCAGCGCCCCGCCAGCCAGCGTGCCCGCAGCTCGCCGTGATTCAGGGCCAGCCACTGCAGGGCGATGACGGAGGCGGCATTGTCGATGCGCCCCTCTTTGAGCCAGGCATAGGCCTGCTCGCGGCTCACCACGTGGACCCGGATGTCTTCCCCCTCTTCCGCCAGACCGTGGATCCCCTTGGCCTGACTGGCATCCACCTCGCCCACGAACACCTCAATGCGCTCGGTGCTGCCACCCGGGCTCACCAGATAGCTGATGGCGTGTTCGCAGCGTCCCACCTCGATCCCTGCCTCTTCCACCGCTTCGCGCCGCACCACTGCCTCGGCGGTCTCCCCTTCATCGATGATGCCGGCCACCAGCTCCAGCAGCCAGGGGGTGGCGCTGGTCTCCATGGCACCGATGCGAAACTGCTCCACCAGCACGATCTCGTCCCGCACCGGATCATAAGGCAGCAGGGCGGCGGCATGGCCACGTTCGAACAGTTCCCGGACGATGGGGGCGTTCCAGCCACCGGCAAACAGCCTGTGTTGCAGGCGGTAGACATTCACCTTGAAGAAGCCATTATATCCAGCTGATTTTTCAATGATTTTCACATCATCGCTGGAGTAGTGGCAGGTTTGAGGCAAGGCTTGCTGTGACATTCGAGACTCCTGCCAGCTTGACTTGGCTTGGTTTGACCATAATATTCGGGGGCATGAATGAACATTCATTCACTCGCTCTCGCCGACGATGAGGGAAGGATTTTAGCAGCCACAGGGCATTTGGCTAGGCGCGTTGCCGAGAAAACTCGCCCCGGACCTTGACGTTTCCGCAGCTGGAAAAGAGACAGTTCGCAATGAAATCTGCTTATAGTAGAGTGGTTAAGCTGAAATCAAGCTTGGTCGGTGACAATCCCCCCTTCATCCAGCGGACAGCTTTGGGTTGATACAAAAGGTTAAAACTATCATATGAAAAGAACACTCTTGTCAGTCATGGTGATGCTGGGTGTGAGCGGCGCCGCTCATGCCGAAAACCTGCTCGATATTTACCAACAGGCCCAGATCAAGGACACCCAGCTGCTGGAATCCAAGGCCAAGCGGGACCAGGCCTTCGAGAAGATCAACGAATCCCGTGCAGCCCTGCTGCCCCAGATCAACCTGGGCGCCGGCCTGAACTACCTGCAAAACAAGAACGACACCATGACCAACACGGGCGCTACTGGCTCCGTGACCCTGGATCAATCCATCTACCGTCGCAGCAACTGGGTCAACCTGGATCTGACCGAGAAGAGCGCCACCCAGTCCGACGTGGCCTACAACCTCGAGTACCAGAACCTGATGCTGCGTACCGCCCAGGCCTACTTCGACGTGCTCAAGGCCATGGATACCCTGGAATTCGTGCGTGCCAACAAGACCGCGGTCGAGCGTCAGCTTGAACAGACTCAGCAGCGCTTCGAAGTGGGCCTGACCGCCATCACCGACGTGCACGAAGCCGAGGCCGAGCGCGATCAGGCGCTGGCGGACGAGATCAATGCCGAGAACACCCTGGACAACAGCTACGAGAGCCTGCGCGAGCTGACCGGTATCGACCACCGTCAACTGGACGTGCTCAACACCGATCGCTTCAGCCCGCAGAAGACCGCGTTCAACTCCGACAAGTGGCTGGAGCTGGCCCTGGACAAGAACCTGGAGCTGCACAGCGCCCGCATCGGCAAGGACATCGCCAAGGAGCAGATCGATCTGGCCAAGACCGGTCATGAACCGACCCTGGATCTGGGCGCCGGCCTGAACGCCGGTTACAACGATTACAAGGACGAGATCCGCAACCCCGAGAGCAACAGCAATCAGGGCAACATCGGCCTGAACTTCAAGCTGCCCATCTACACCGGCGGGGCCACCACCTCCCAGGTCAAGCAGGCACAGTTCAACTACGTGGCCGCCAGCGAACAGCTCGAGCGCAGCTTCCGCTCGGTGCAGAGCACGGTCCGCTCCTCCTACAACAACGTGAACGCCAGCATCGGCTCGGTCCGCGCCTACAGCCAGTCCGTCATTTCCGCCGACAGCGCCCTGAAGGCGACCGAGGCCGGTTACGAGGTGGGTACCCGCACCATCGTCGACGTGCTGGACTCCACCCGCAAGCTGTATCAGGCCAAGCAGAAGCTCTCCGAGGCCCGCTACAACTACATCCTCAGCATCCTCTCCCTCAAGCAGGCCGCCGGCATCCTGGAGCAGAAGGATCTGGAAGAGGTGAACCAGGGTCTGATGCCCGCCGCCCAGGTCACCAAGAAGTCCTGAGCCAGGCGCACACCATGAGAAAAGGCGACCCCGGGGTCGCCTTTTTCATCTCTGTTCGCCGCTGGAAGTGCGTTGGTCGGGGCCTGCCAGGCAGCGGCCATGTCACCGACCCGGCAGCCCCATCAAAAAACCCGGCCTTGGCCGGGTTTTACGCTTATCCGCGCTCGCGGATGGTCTTGATGATGTCGGTGGTGGAGCAGCCGTCCTCGAAGTTCAGCACCCGCACCTCGCCGCCGTTGGCGGTCACCTCGGCGTAACCGGCGATCTCTTCGGGCTTGTAGTCGCCCCCCTTGACCAGGAGGTCTGGCAGGATCTCGGCGATCAGACGCTGGGGAGTGTCTTCGCTGAAGGGGACCACCCAGTCCACGGCACCCAGGGCCGCCAGCACCGTCATACGGCGCTCGGTCGGGTTGACCGGGCGACCCGGCCCCTTGAGGCGACGCACGGACTCGTCGGTGTTCACCGCCACGATCAGGCGATCCCCCAGCTTGCCCGCATTGGCCAGATAGGAGACATGACCCGCGTGCAGAATGTCGAAGCAGCCGTTGGTCATCACCACCTTCTCGCCGCGCAGACGGGCGGCCTGGACGGCCACCTTGAGCTGGGCCTCGGACATGACGCCAAAGCCGGTCTCCTGCTCGGTGTAGAGGGCGTTGGCCAGTTCCACCGGGCTCACGGTGGAGGTCCCCAGCTTGCCGACCACGATGCCGGCGGCGGTGTTGGCCAGGGCGCAGGCCTCGTCCAGACTCTTGCCCGCGGCAAGGGAAGTCGCCAGGGTGGAGATGACGGTGTCACCGGCACCGGTGACGTCATAGACCTCGTGGGCCTGGGCCGGCAGGTGCAGCTCGGGCTGCCCTTCGCGGATCAGGGTCATGCCGTTCTCAGAACGGGTGACCAGCAGGGCGTCCAGCTCGAAGCGCTTGACCAGCTCCAGCCCCCTGGCGACCAGATCCTCCTCCCCCTTCACCTTGCCCACCACGGCCTCGAACTCGGACATGTTGGGGGTCAGCAGGGTGGCACCACGGTACTTCTCGAAATCGGTCCCCTTGGGGTCAACCAGCACGGGGATACCGGCGGCGCGGGCACGCCGGATCATGCCGGGCACATCGTTGAGGGCGCCCTTGCCGTAGTCGGAGAGGATCATCACGTCCGCCTGGGGCAGCGCCTGCTCCACCTTGCCCATCAGCAGGCTGGCATCCACGTCGTGAAAGGCCTCTTCGAAGTCGAGGCGCAGCAGCTGCTGGTTGCGGGACAGCACCCGCAGCTTGGTGATGGTCGGATAGTCGGTCAGGCGCACGAAATCACAGGCCACCTTGACCCCGGCCATCTGGCTGGCGAGGGCATCGGCGGCTTCATCCTGACCGGTCAGGCCCAGCAGCACGGCCTGGGCGCCGAGGGCGGCGGAGTTGAGCGCCACGTTGGCGGCGCCACCCGGGCGCTCCTCGATGTGTTCGACCTTGACCACGGGGACCGGTGCCTCGGGGGAGATCCGGCCGGTAGGGCCATGCCAGTAGCGATCCAACATGACATCGCCAACGACCAGGATGCGGGCTTTTTCAAACTCGGGCAGGGTGATTTTCATCTGTATCGGCTCTCAAAACCTGAAAAATTCAGCGGCCGATTTTATCACACTCTTTTCCGGGGCGTGAAAAAAGCACGGCCCTGCGCCCTGATGCCCCCTCTGACCAGATGACGGCGATTCGCGCCCGCCCCCGCTTTTCGGATAGAATCCTCGACATGCGAGTGACCGCATCCGCGCCGGACCACCCCACACAGGCCCCCCCGGTTCGGTCGGACTCCCCCCTTTGCCTTTGCGAACAAGAGACTCTTCATGGCCCAAGAACACGCTCCCCGCCTCGAACCCCGTCTGTTCCATCCCCGTTACTGGGGGAGCTGGCTGGGCCTCTCCCTGCTCTGGCTGCTGGTGTTGCTGCCCTGGCGCAGCCAGATGTGGCTGGGCCGCCAGCTCGGCACCCTGGCCCGCAAGCTGCTGAAATCCCGCGTCAAAATTGCCCGCCGCAACCTGGAGCTGGCGATGCCCGAGCTCAGCCGGGATGAGCGCGAAGCCCTCCTGGTGCAGAACTTCGAGAGCGTGGGCTGCGCCATCTTCGAGGTGGGCATGGCCTGGTTCTGGCCAGACTGGCGGATGCGCCGCCTGATGAAGGTGGAAGGGGAAGAGCACGTCATCAACGCCATGGAGAAGGGCCAGGGGATGCTGTTGCTCTCCTGCCACTTCCTCACCCTTGAGCTCAATGCCCGCTGCTTCGGCCTGGTACGTCCCGGGGTCGGCGTCTATCGCCCCAACACCAATCCGGTGCTGGAGTACGCCCAGTACCACGGTCGCTGCGCCTCCAACAAATACCTGGTGGACCGGATGGACGTGAAGGGGATGATCAAGGCGCTGCGCAACGGCGACGCCCTCTGGTATGCACCGGATCACGACTACGGCAGCCATGCCAGCGTCTTCGTGCCCTACTTCGCGGTGGAGCAGGCCGCCACCATCACGGGGACCGCCACCCTGGCCCGGGTGAAGAACACCGTCACCCTGCCCTGCTACAACATCCGCACCCGGGAGGGCTACACCCTGCATATCGGGGCCCCGCTCGCGGACTACCCGAGCGGTGACGACATGGCGGATGCCAGCCGCGCCAACCGCGAGATTGAAGCCGCCGTGCGCAAGGCGCCGGAGCAGTACATGTGGCTGCACCGCCGCTTCAAGACCCGCCCCAATCCGGACGATCCCGGCTACTACTGATGCCCTCCCGCCCCGTCGACCGGGCAAGTCCAGACGACAGGACAGGATGGCACCGCGCCCCATGAAAAAGCCCTCGCACTGCGAGGGCTTTTTTGTTGGCTGCCAGCGTCTGCCTTACTGGCGGATCAGGCGGTAGATGGCGTAGCCGGGGTGCTTGGCGTCATCCATCGGCAGGGTGGACTGGTACGACAGATCCGCCCCCGCCAGGGCCTTGGCCTCGTCGGTCGGCGAGGAGTAGAGGCGCACGTCCACGTTGGCGGGCAGGGCCTTCATGTGCCAGTTGTTGTTGGCCGCCGGGCTGAAGCCAGCCGGGTTGTCCGCAGACTGGGCCTTCAGGTACTGGGCGATGATCTCCCGCGTCTCGAAGGGATCTTCATGGACGATGTTGCTGCCGTCGATGCCCGGGAAGTGGCCGCCGCCGCTGGCGCGGTAGTTGTTGGTCACCACGTAGAACTTCTGGGCCGGGTCCACGGGCTGGCCGTTGAAGGTGAGGCCGCTGATGCGCTGGCCGTCGCTCACCTTAACCCCGTCCTTGCTGTAGCGGGCCGGCTGGGTGATGTCCACCTCGTAGTTGACCCCGTCAATCACATCGAAGTTGTAGGTGGGGAAGCTCTCGTTCACCAGCCACTGCACCCCGGTCTTGCCGGTGTCGATCTGGTTGAACTGGCCGGCGCTCATCTCCAGCCACTCCTTGACGGTGGCCCCGTTCACCTCGACTACCTGCAGGGTGTTCGGATAGATGTAGAGGTCGGAGACGTTGCGCAGGGAGATGTCACCCTGGGCCACATAGGTGAAGTCGTTGATGCCGTTGCGACCGCCACGGAAGGGGGCCGCCACCGAGAGGATCGGGTAGGACTCCTTGAGCAGGCCGTCTTGTTGCAACTGCTCCGCGTGGCGGCGCTGGGCATCGCTCACCAGCTGCACCGAGGGGTCGTCCTGTACCAGGGCGAAGAAGCTGTGGATGGGGGAGGTGATCTTGCCGAGCGGCTCGTCCAGCCACTGGTTGGTGGCGTCGTGGTCGGCCTGCACCAGGTCCACCACCCGCTGATCCACCGCACTGCCCTCGCTGGCGTCTATCTTGCGCAGGCTGGCCTGGCTCTGCTTCACCTGCCACTTGCCGTCCACCTGTTCCAGCTTGAGGTCGATGATGCCGAGGTGGTTGCCCCAGTAACCGGGCATCACGGTGGGGATGCCGCTGAGGGTACCGGCCTGGTTGTCCACCTCCGGCAGATCCGGGAAGTCCCCGGGGAAGTTCTTGTGGGCGTGGCCCAGCATCAGGGCGTCCACGCCCTTCACCTTGGCCAGATGCCAGGCGGAGTTCTCCATCATGGCCTCGTAGCTGCTGGCATTGATGCCGGTGTGAGCCACCACCACCACGATGTCGGCGCCCTTGGCGCGCAGCTCGGGCACATAGTGATTGGCGGTCTCGACCATGTCGGCCACCACCACCTTGCCCTCCAGATGACGCTTGTCCCACTGCAGCACCTGGGGCGGGGTCAGACCCAGGATGCCCACCTTGACGCGCTGGCGCTGGCCCTTGTCATCGGTCACCTCGCGCTCCAGCAGCAGATAGGGGGTGAACTTGTTGCCGCTCCAGTCAATTTGTCCCTTGGCATCGCGCTTGAAGGCCCCCGCCTCGAACACGTTGGCGTTCACATAGGGGAAGTCGGCTCCCGCCAGTACCTTGCCAAGGTAGTCTAGGCCGTAGTTGAACTCGTGGTTGCCCAGGTTGCCCGCGTCGTAGCCTAGCTCGTTCATCGCCTTGAACACCGGGTGCGCCTGCTTCTCGAGATAGCCGGCACCGGACTGCTCGAAGATGTAGTCCGCCAGCGGCGTGCCCTGAATGAGGTCACCGTTGTCGAGCAGCAGGTTGTTGGGGTTCTCGGCGCGGGCGGCGCGGATCAGCAGGGCGGTGCGGGAGAGGCCGAACTTGCGATCCTCCTTGTTCTGGTAGTAGTCGTACCCCAGCACGTTGGAGTGGATATCAGAGGTCTGGATCAGGCGCAGGGAGACGGTCCCCGGCTGCGCCTTGCTGTCATTCTCGTTGCTGCAGGCAGACAGCAGCACGATGGCGGCAATAGCCCCCAGCTTCATGGTGTTATTCACTGTTTTTTCCCTTTTATTATGAGTAACGCTTTACCAGCGCCGGGAATTTAACAGACGAATATGTCAGCAGATGGCACCGGGACTCATTTTTATGAAGCCCGGCACAAAAATAGCCTCATGAGGCCGGTATGGCACCCAATGCCAGCTTGACCGCCAGCACCAGCATGATGAGACCTACAACAAGATCAATGGCTTGCTGCACCCGGCCCCGGGCAAGCCAGGGGGAGAGGGCGGCCGCCCCGAACGCCAGTCCGTAGAACCAGACCAGAGAAGCCAGCATGGCCCCCGCCGCGAAGGCAGGTCTGAGCTCCTCGGCAAACTGGCTGCCGAAGGAGCCAAGCAGCATCAGGGTATCCAGATAGACGTGGGGATTGAGCAGGGTCACTCCGAGGGTCATGGCCAGCACGCTCTTCACCCCCATCAACCGGGGCGAGTCCGCCAGGGCCGCCTCCTGGCCGCGCCAGGCACTGCGCAGGGAACGGATACCGAACCAGCCGAGGAAGAGCACGCCGCCCCAGGTCAGCAGGGCCAGGCCGATCGGGCTGGCCGCCAGCAGGTTGGCCCCGCCGAACACCCCGATCCCGATCAGCACGAGATCGCACAGGCAGCAGAGGGTCGCCGTCAGCAGGTGGTGATTGCGGTGAATGCCCCGGCTCAGCACGAAGGCATTCTGGGCCCCGATGGGGATGATCATGGCAAGGCCGAGGGTAAAGCCTTGCAGGGTGGTGGCGAACATGGGGATGCGTTCCTGTGAAAGAGAGAAACGCACTATAAGGGGGCGCGGGTAATCAGAGAAATTCATTCATTTTCTGATGCATTCATAAAACTGATGAAAACCGGGCCGAAACCACACAAAGAAGGTTGTCAATTGCAGGATCTGACAATTGTGGGGTCACAGCCCCGCCCCGAGAATCGGCGGCAGGATGGGACGGCGCAGGACAGCGGTGATGGCGACAGAGGGGATGCCAGGCGACGAGCCGGTGCCGCCGGGCCTGTATTCACTGCAGCAGGGAGGGGAAGTTGGTGACCACCACCTGCTCCAGGTTCGGCAGCAGGATGCCGCTGCTCACCCCCTTGGCGATGGCCTGGTAGCGGTTCATCGACCCCGTCTTGCGGGTGACCTGATTGAGGTGGTAGTTCACGGTGCGCTCCGTGATGCCGAGGATGCAGGCGATCTCCCCCGATGTCTTCCCTTCGCTGGCCCAGAACAGGCACTCGGTTTCCCGCTCCGTCAGGGGCTCCTGGGGATCGTCCTCCCTCATGCTCTGGCGCACGATCCGGATCGCCGCCTCGAAGATGTAGTTGGACATCCAGGAGAGGATGGGCGAGGACTCCAGCATCAGATCGCTCGACGCCCGCTCCCGGGTGATGAAAGAGAGTATGCCGTTCTCCCCCGCCGCCCCGTGCAGCGGGAACGAGATGCCGTTGCGCAACCCGAATTCCGCCGCCAGCCCCATCACATCCATGCTCCCCTCTTGCAGGAAGCGCGCCTTCTCGTCCAGCCGGTTCCAGTAGATGGGCAGGGTCTGCCTGCGGGCGAGCTGGATGATGGGATCGCAGGCCAGCATGTTGTTCAGGGTGTAGGCCTGTACCCAGGAGTCGGGGCACTGGTTGAACAGCACCACCTTGGGCCTTTGCATCGACATGGGCAGGATGAGGGCGAAGCGGTAGTAGTCGTAACCCATTCCCAGGGTGAAGCGGCCGATGAGCTCGGACAACCGGTTGCCATCGGTCACCAGCGTGAAATGTTCCAGGTACTCAAGCAGTTGGTCGCGTGTCATAGGCAAGCCTCCCCTGGCCAAGGCCTTGGATTATAGCGCCTAACCATGAAATGGAGAGACATGAATGCTTGTTTTCAAAGGAAAATTGAAAGAACACCCCAGATGGGAGGTCGAAAACGAGCTCTACCGATTTCGCAACCGCGTCTTCTCCGATCGACTCGGTTGGGACGTGGAATCCCGCCGTGGCCTGGAGCGGGACAACTTCGACAAGCCCGACACCCACTGGGTGCTGATTGAAGACAAACAGGGGCTGTGCGGCTGCATCCGCCTGCTCAGTTGCGCCCAGGATTACATGCTGCCCAGCATCTTCCCCACCGCCCTCGCTGGCGAAGCCCCGCCGCGCGGCAACGACGTGTGGGAGCTGACCCGCCTCGCCATCGACGCCGACCGGGCCCCTCGCCTGGAGAACGGCATCAGCGAACTCACCTGCGTCATCTTCCGCGAGGTGCTGGCCTTCGCCAGGGAGCAGGGGATCCGCGAGCTGGTGGCCGTGGTCAGCCTGCCGGTGGAGCGCATCTTCCGTCGCCTCGGCCTGCCCATCGAGCGCCTCGGCCATCGCCAGGCGGTGGATCTGGGGGCCGTGCGCGGGGTCGGCATCCGCTTCCACCTGGACGAGCGTTTCGACCGCGCCGTCCATCGCCCCCTGCAGGGCCATTACCGGCCGGCGGGGGATGCACTGCTCGCCGTCATCTGAGCAAAAAAAGTCCCGGGACCGGCCCGGGATTCAAGACGCTCGCTATGGTCCGTTTCCACCCCATGCAAAAACGGACCGGGTGAGTATCTTATGAATCTCATGCCAGGACTACTGTCACATCTCACAGGGGCGGCCCCGGGCACGGGCCCCCTCTATGGGGGCGGTCAGGTTGTCCTCTGGCGCGCCCTTGAGTAGCATTCTTGCTGAACTCTCTTTTTTCATAAGGAATGCTGATGAAGACGCTGGACTACAAGCTGCTGCTGGCCCTGGACGCGGTGATCCGGGAGCAAAACTTCGAGCGTGCCGCCCAGCGCCTGCACATCACCCAGTCCGCCATCTCCCAGCGCATCAAGCAGCTGGAGCAGCAGTTTGCGGAGCCGCTCATCATCCGCAGCCAGCCGCTGCAGGCCACGGGGCTCGGCCAGAAGCTGCTGGCCCACTATCGCCAGGTGCGCCAGCTGGAGCTGGAGCTGGCCGGCGAGCTCTCCCCCGACGAGCCCAGGGCCCCCATCCGGGTCAGCATCGCCGTCAATGCCGACAGCCTTGCCACCTGGTTCCTGCCCGCCCTTGCGCCACTGCTGGAGCAATACCCCATCGAGCTGAACCTGCTGGTGGATGACGAGAGCCGCACCCTGGACCGGGTGCGCGAGGGGCAGGCGTTCGGCGCCGTCAGCCTGCAACCCCAGCCGCTGGCGGGCTGCTGCGTCGACGAACTCGGCGAGATGCGCTATCTGCTCACCGCCAGCCCCGCCTTCGTCGCCCGCCACTTCCCGAACGGCCTCACGGCGGCGGCCCTGGCCAAGGCGCCGGCGGTGGCCTTCGATCAGCGCGACGACATGCACATCAGCTACATGGCCCGTCATTTCGCCCTCCCCCCCGGTGGCTACCCCTGCCACACGGTGCGATCCTCCGAGGCCTTCGTCGCCATGGCGGAGCAGGGGCTGGCCTGCTGCCTCATCCCGGAATTGCAGATCCGCCAGCAACTGGAAGAGGGGCGCCTGCTCGATCTCAACCCGGATCACCACCTGGTCGAGCAGCTCTACTGGCACCGCTGGGTGCTGGAGCGGGGGCTGCACAAGCAGATATCCCAGCGCCTGATCCAGCAGGGACGACGGGCACTGCAACCCCGTTGAGGGGGCCATTCACCTTGGCTTTGGGGGGGTAAAAACGTATAGTGCTGGGCGATTAACCATCAGGTCTCCACTCAGGTTCCCCATTTATGTTCCAAGACAATCCGCTGCTGGCCCAGCTCAAGCAACAAATCCGCGAAAACATCCCCAAGAAAGAGGGTGTGATCCGCGCCTCCGATCGGGGCTTCGGCTTCCTGGAGGTCGATGAGAAGACCAGCTATTTCGTGCCGCCTCCCTACATGAAGAAGGTGATGCACGGTGACCGGGTGAGCGCCCTGATCCGCACTGAAAAAGAGAAAGAGGTGGCCGAGCCGGATGCCCTGCTGGAACAGGCCGTCACCCGCTTCGTCGGCCGCGTCAAGATGTTCCGCGACCGCCTCAACGTGGTGCCCGACCACCCCCTCATCAAGGACGCCATCAAGGCCCGCGCCAAGAAGGGTCTGGACGAGAAGTCCTTCAAGGAAGGGGACTGGGTGGTTGCCACCCTCAAGCGCCATGCCCTGGTGGACGGCAACTTCTCCGCCGAGATCACCCAGCTCATCGCCACCCAGGAAGATCACAACGTGCCCTGGTGGGTGGTGCTGGCGCGCCACAACCTGGCCCAGATTGAACCGGCGGACCTGCCGGAGTGGAAGGTGATCGAAGAGGAAGAGCTGCCCCGCCGGGATCTGACCCAGGTTCCCTTCTTCACCATCGACGGTGCCAAGACCAAGGACATGGACGATGCCCTGGCCATCACCAAGCTGGAGAACGGCTGGGAGCTGCTGGTGGCCATCGCCGACCCGACCGCCTATGTGGCCGAGGGGAGCGAGCTGGACAAGGAGGCCGCCCAGCGCGCCTTCACCGTCTACATGCCGGGACGCAACGTACCCATGATCCCGCGCACCCTCTCCGACGAGCTCTGCTCCCTGAAAGAGGGCGAGGAGCGCAACACCCTGTGCGCCCGTCTGCTCATCGCCGAGGATGGCCTGCTGCTGGAGGAGACCGAGTTCTTCGCCGCCCGCATCAATTCCCATGCCCGTCTCAGCTATGACGACGTTTCCGACTGGGCCGAGCACGGCAAAGCGCTGGATATCGACGCCGGCGTCCTGGCCCAGCTGCCCCTGATGAAGGCGATGACGGAGGCCCGCATCAAGTGGCGCACCGAGCACGCCCTGGTGTTCCCGGACAGACCCGACTACGACTTCGAGCTGGGTGAAGACGGCGAAGTGCTGGCCATCCACGTGGAGCCGCGCCGCATCGCCAACCGCATGGTGGAAGAGTCGATGATCGCCGCCAACATCTGCGCCGGCCGCGTGCTGGGCAAAGAGGTCGGCTACGGCATCTTCAACGTCCACACCGGCTTTGACGAGGAGTCCCTGGACGGCGCCATCGAGCTGCTCAAGACCGCCGAGGCCCCGTTCGAGAAGGAAGAGATCGCGAGCCTCTCCGGCTTCTGCGCCCTGCGCCGCTGGATAGACAACCTGGACACCCGCTGGCTGGACGGCAAGATCCGCCGCTTCCAGAGCTATGCCCTGATGTCCGCCGAACCGGGTGCCCACTACGGCCTGGGTCTGGATGCCTACGCCACCTGGACCTCCCCCATCCGCAAATACGGCGACATGGTCAACCATCGCCTGCTCAAGGCGGTCATCGCCGGCAAGACCCCGGGTGAGCGCCCCAGCCTGGAGCTGACCGAGCACCTGACCGCCTGCCGCCGCCTGCACCGCATGGTGGAGCGCGACATCGGCGACTGGCTCTATGTGCGCTACCTCAAGGCCGATGCGGGCACCGACAAGGTGTTCAACGCCGAGATCATCGACGTGATGCGCGCCGGCCTCAAGCTGCGTCTGCAGGAGAACGGCGCCGTGGTGTTCATGCCCGCCCGCCATATCCTGGACAACAAGGATCGGCTGGAGTGCAACTGGGACAACGGCCGCGTCTATCTGGACAAGACCGAGGTGGTCTACGAGCTCGGCCAGATCATCGAGGTGAAGCTGACCGAGGCGGTGGAAGAGACCCGCTCCCTCATCGCCAAGCCGGCGGTGGATCTGGTGCCGGGTCCGGCGCCGGTCGCTCCTGCCAGCGAGGCCGATGCCGCGCCTGCCGACGAGGCCCCCAAGGCGCAGTGATCCCCCTGCTTGTCTGCTCTGCACAAGCCCGCATCCTGCGGGCTTTTTTTATGGCTGCGCTCCACGGGCAGACGGGATGGGAGACCCGCTCGCAGGCCCCAGCCTGCGTCGCTACCGGCAGGGAGGATCGAGACGGGAGCGGATCAGGATCCGCCACCCGGGCGTCACAAGAGGCCTTGTCGGAACCGATCCTCTCGGGGAAAAAACTGAAAGTGGGTTACAAAATAAATGATTCATTGGTGATTAACGATGAACTACGGCATATCCATCGTCATTACTTGCGAATACGAGGCGACAAAACATGACTCATTTGAGTGCAAAATTTGGTTTTGTGACGACAGTCACGTTGACACCGTGTTTGCGCAAACCGCAAAACGAGACATCAATCACAAAAAATTGACACCCAGAGGCGAGAAGATCGAAATGTAGCCGAAATACAGCGACTGACTGTGATCGTCATCACTATGTCTGGAGGGGGGAGGTCGGGGTATTTGAGATCCAGGTCACAAGACACCCCGTTTTCAGCCTAATTTGATCACAAGCTGGTAGATTGAAGTTGCTTAGACGACTGGGATGGGAGTTCGGCAAAACTCGTCATCCCGACTACCACTTTTAATCACACAGGCTTAAAACGGGGTCCCGACATGTTATCACCGGATACCAAAGTCAAGATACAGAATTTTGGACGCTTCCTGTCCAATATGGTCATGCCCAACATAGGCGCCTTCATCGCCTGGGGCTTCATCACCGCCCTCTTCATCCCCACTGGCTGGCTGCCCAATGAAACCTTGGCCAAGCTGGTCGGTCCCATGATCACCTACCTGCTGCCGCTGCTCATCGGCTATACCGGCGGCAAGCTGATCGGGGGTGACCGGGGGGCCGTGGTCGGTGCCATCACCACCATGGGCGTCATCGTGGGGACCGACATCCCCATGTTCATGGGCGCCATGATGGTCGGCCCGCTGGGTGGCTGGGCCATCAAGCGCTTCGACAAGGCGATGGAAGGTCGCGTCAAGAGCGGCTTCGAGATGCTGGTGAACAACTTCTCCGCCGGCATCATCGGCATGTTGCTCGCCATTCTCGCCTTCTTCGTCATCGGTCCCTTCGTCAAGGTGCTCTCCGGCGCCCTGGCCGGTGGTGTCGACTTCCTGGTCGCCCACAGCCTGCTGCCGCTGACCTCCATTTTCGTCGAGCCGGCCAAGATCCTGTTCCTGAACAACGCCATCAACCACGGCATCTTCTCGCCGCTCGGGATCCAGCAAGCCACCGAACAGGGCCGCTCCATCTTCTTCCTGATCGAAGCGAACCCGGGTCCGGGCATGGGCGTGCTGCTGGCCTACATGGTGTTCGGCCGTGGCGCCGCCAAGCAGTCCGCAGCCGGTGCGTCCATCATCCACTTCTTCGGCGGCATCCACGAAATCTACTTCCCGTACGTGCTGATGAACCCGCGCCTCATCCTGGCGGTGATCGCAGGCGGCATGACCGGGGTCTTCACCCTGACCCTGTTCAACGCCGGTCTGGTCTCCCCCGCCTCCCCGGGCTCCATCTTCGCCGTGCTGCTGATGACGCCGAAAGCCTCCCTCATCGGGGTGCTGCTCTCCATCGTCGCCTCCGCCACCGTCTCCTTCCTGGTCGCCGCCGTGTTCGTCCGTGCCCAGCAGCCGGAAGCCGACGAGGCCGATGCCCTGGGTGAAGCCACCCGCAAGATGAAGGCCATGAAGGGTGCCAAGCCCGAGACCACCGCCGCCAAGAAGCCGGAAACCGAGCTGACCGCAGTGCGCAACATCGTCGTCGCCTGCGATGCGGGCATGGGCTCCAGCGCCATGGGCGCCGGCATGCTGCGCAAGCGGGTGCAGGCCGCCGGTCTCGACATCAGCGTCACCAACCGTGCCATCAACAACCTGGACGATCAGGTGGATCTGGTCATCACCCACAAGGATCTCACCGACCGTGCCCGTCGCCATGCGCCGCATGCACAGCATATTTCGCTGACCAACTTCCTCGACAACGCCCTCTATCAGGAGCTGGTGCAGAACCTCACCCTGGCCAACGCGGCCAACGATGACGTCGCCAACCCGCAACTGCTGGTGGCGGCCAACGACGACAGCTACGATCCGCAGGAGCCGGAAGTCTTCACCCTGAGCCTGCAGGATGTGCACCTGGGCCTCAAGGCCGAGAGCAAGGAAGCGGCCATCGTGACCGCCGGCAAGCTGCTGGCCGAGCGAGGCTATGTGGCACCGGACTACGTCGACGCCATGCTGGAGCGCGAACAGCTGGTCTCCACCTACCTCGGCGAATCCATCGCCGTGCCCCACGGCACCATCGCCGCCAAGGAGCACGTGAAGCGTACCGGCATCGTCATCTGCCAGTACCCGGCCGGAGTCGCCTTCGGCGAGGGCGCCGATGAGGTAGCGCGCCTGGTCATCGGCATTGCCGCCCGCAACGATGAACACATACAGGTCATAACCCGCCTGACCAATGCACTGGATGAGCCCGGTCTCGTCGACCGTCTGGCCAGCACCCAGGATCCCCAGGAGTTCCTGGATCTGCTGGGGGCCGAGCAGGCCGCGTAATCATCCGTCATCGTCTTTGGTTGTAGAGGTTAATATCATGAAAACATTGCATTTTGGTGCCGGCAACATCGGTCGGGGCTTCATCGGCAAACTGCTGGCTGACGCCAGCCATCAGGTCACCTTCGCCGACGTCAACGAGACCCTGATCGACCAGCTCAACCACCGCCAGGAGTACAAGGTGCACGTGGTGGGCACGGATCAGAAGCTGGACGTGGTGCGCAACGTTGCCGCCGTCAGCTCCGCCGGACACGAGGTGATCGCCCGTATCATCACCGCCGATCTGGTCACCACGGCGGTCGGCCCCAACATCCTGGACAAAATTGCCAGCACCCTGGCCAAGGGACTGCAGGCCCGCTTCGATGCCGGCAACCTGACTCCCCTCAACGTCATCGCCTGCGAGAACATGGTGCGCGGCACCAGTCACCTCAAGGAGGAGGTACTCAAGTACCTGCCGGTCGCGTATCATGCCACCCTCGAGCAGTGCGTCGGCTTCGTCGACTCGGCGGTGGATCGCATCGTTCCGCCCGCCGCGGCGAACGACGATCCCCTGGAGGTGACGGTGGAGAGCTTCAGCGAGTGGATCGTCGATCGGACCCAGTTCAAGGGGGAGCTGCCCCAGGTGGCAGGCATGGAGCCCACCGACAACCTGATGGCCTTCGTCGAACGCAAGCTGTTCACCCTCAACACCGGCCACATCGTCACCGCCTACCTCGGCAAGCTCAGGGGCTATCGCACCGTGCGCGAGGCGATCGAGGATCCGCTGATCCGCAGCAAGGTGCGCCGCGCCATGGAGGAGAGCGGGGCCGTGCTGGTGAAACGCTACGGCTTCGACCCGCGCCTGCACGCCGCCTACATCGAGAAGATCCTCTCCCGCTTCGCCAACCCCTACCTGGTGGACGAGATTGACCGGGTCGGTCGCCAGCCGCTGCGCAAGCTGGCGGCGGGGGACAGGCTGGTGAAGCCGCTGCTCGGCACCCTGGAGTACGGCCTGCCGAGCGATCACCTGCAGGAGGGCATCGCCGCCGCACTGCATTACCGCAATGAGGACGATCCCCAGGCGGTGGAGCTGCAGGCCATGCTGGCGGAACTCGGTCCGGCACGGACCCTGGCCCGCGTCACCGGCCTGGATGAGCACAGCGATGTGGTACGCACCATCGTCGCCCGTTACAACAACTTGAAGTGACCTGATGGGGTGGCGTCACACCGCCCGTGACGGACCCCATACGATACAAACCGGGGGAGGGCCTGCTCTCCCCCTGTCAGCCGGACCCGAAGCACTTATGACCACACACCAGGAAGATGAAGTACTGGAGCGACTGAACGAGCAGGATGGCCCCCGCGGCTTCTTTCTCGAGGTCGTGACCATCCTGGAAGAGGCGGTCGACTCCCTGATGCGGCGAGCCTTTCGTCAGGAGGAGTATGCCGTCAAATACGCCATCGAACCCCTGCTCAACCAGAGCGGCCCTCTCGGCCAGCTGGAGGTGCGCCTCAAGCTCATCTTCGCCCTCGGCCTCATCTCCCTCGAGCGCTATCAGGATCTCGAGGCATACCTGAAGATCCGCGACTTTCTGGTACGCGACCCCAAGGATTACCGCTTCAGCGACAAGCCGGTCCGCGATCTGCTCGAGCGCCTGAATGCCATCCAGCAGGGCAGCATGATGCCGCAGGATCCCCCGGCCAACGAGGAGGACTGGCCCCTCTACCAGATGCAGCTCAACCGGCTCGATCAGATGGTGCGCTCCGCCCTGGTGCTGGCGGTGACCGATTGCGTCACCGAACTCCACAAAGAGAGCCCCATCTGATCTGAGCGGCTCTCCCCTGCACGCCTGGCGGGTGTCATCTTGCCCCCCTTCCCCGCTACACTAGGTCCAACCCCATCACCTGTACGAGGTTGGCATGATTGCTCTCTCCCTCGCCGGAATAGCCCTCATCTCCCTGCTCGCCCAATGGCTTGCCTGGTCCGTGCGCGTTCCCGCCATTTTGTTCCTGCTGCTGAGCGGCCTCTTGCTCGGCCCGGTGACCGGTCTGCTCGATCCCGATCAGTTGCTGGGGGATCTGCTGTTTCCCCTGGTCTCCCTCTCGGTCGCCATCATCCTGTTTGAAGGGGCGCTGACCCTGCACCTGACCGAACTCAAGGGGATCGGCAAGGTGGTACGCAACCTCTGCTCCACCGGCATGGTGACCAGCTTTGCCGTCATCGGCGCCGCCAGCTACTTCCTGCTTGGGCTGGACTGGCGGGTCGCCATGGTGCTCGGCGCCGTGCTGGTGGTGACCGGCCCCACGGTGATCGCCCCCATGCTCAACGTGATCCGCCCGGTCCGGGAGGTGGACAAGATCCTGCGCTGGGAGGGGATCGTCATCGACCCCATCGGCGCCCTGTTCGCGGTACTGGTGTTCGAGGCGGTGCGCCTCGGCAGCCAGGGGGATCTGGTCGGTCATACCCTGCTGGCCCTGGCCAAGACGGTGGGAGTGGGGTCGCTCATCGGGGTCGGTGCCGGCTGGCTCACCACCCTGCTCATCCGCAAGGACTGGCTGCCGGTCAGCCTGCACAAGTTCGGGGTACTGGCGCTGGTGCTGGTGACCTTCACCCTGTCTGACTGGCTCAGTCACGAATCCGGCCTGCTGGCGGTGACCGTGTTCGGCATCTGGCTCGCCAACCAGGAGGGGCTGGATCTGGAGGAGGTGCTGGCCTTCAAGGAGGATCTCGCCGTCATTCTCATCTCCTCCCTCTTCATCCTGCTGGCGGCCCGCCTCGATCTGGCCCAGCTCTGGCAGCTCGGCCCCATGGTGCTGGCCCTGCTGTGCGTGGTGCAGTTCGTGGCCCGTCCGCTCTGCATCCTGGTCTCGACCCGGGGGTCGGACCTGCCCTGGCGCGCCCGCGCCCTGCTCGCCTGGATAGCCCCCCGGGGCATAGTGGCGGCGGCGGTCAGCGCCTCCTTCGCCATCAGCATGCACGAGGCCGGCATTGAGGATGCCGACAAGCTGGTGCCCCTGGTGTTTGCGGTCATCATCTTCACCGTGGTGCTGCAGAGCCTGACGGCCACGCCATTGGCCAGATTGCTCGACATGCGCCAGAGCGCCCCCAATGTCTGGCTGCTCATCGGCGCCAACTCGGTGGCCCGGGCCATCGGCAAGGCGCTGGCGGATCAGGGGATCCCGGTGCAGCTCTCCGATCCTGCCTGGGAGCACTGCAAGCTGGCCCGCATGAGCGGCCTGCCCTGCTACTTCGGCAACCCCCAGTCGGAGCACGCCGAGCGGCACCTGCCCCTCACCAGCATCAGCACCGTGCTGGCGCTCTCTCCCAGCCGCCACAACAACGCCCTTGGAGTGCTGCACTTCGCCCACCTCTACGGGGAGGAGAAGGTCCACTCCCTGCGTTCCAGCGAACAGCACGGCAAGGCCAACCGGGAGAGCGCCACCTTCCGTGCCCGCCAGAACCTGTTCGGTGCCGACATCAACTTCGCCAGGCTGAGCGGCCTGCTGAGCCGGGGCGGGCAGATCAAGGCGACCCGCCTGAGCGACACCTTCGACTGGGACCAGTATCAGGAGGCCAATCCCGGCGCCATTCCTCTGTTCGTGCTGGATGCCAAGGCCAGACCCAGGGTGGTCACCGGCCCTGTCACGCCGCTGTCCGGGGAGCTGCTGATCGCCCTGCAACCACCCCGGGAGGGGGCGACGGCGCCCTGATCCGATGACGGCGCCACCGGGAAGGAGAACTAGACTTGAGGGTGGCGCCATGAGTCATAGGAGGATGTCATGACAGTCAGTGAATTGCGCGCGCTTCACCAGCAGCACAGGTTCAAGGAGGCGGAGATCATGCACGACATCGTCTCCCCCGGCTGGATCGTGGAGTTCAGGGGGCAAGACGGCCACCTCTACGTGATGACGGACACCCTGGGGTGCCCCATGAGCTTCTCGTCCACCGAGGAGGCACGGGACCACATCCACCTGGTGGCCGACTGCCCCGTCCAGGTCGAGCACCTCTACCGCTTCTTCGAACGCTGAGCACCCATCGAAAAAGGCTCCCGAGGGAGCCTTTTCTCATTCCGGCTGCGTGGACTCAGCCTCCTTTCCCTCCAGCCTCCTCACCGGCTTTTGCAGAATAAGGTTCGCCGGATAGGTGACCAGATCGCCGTTGTCATCCCGCACCCGCACGTAGAAGAGGCCGATCTCGGTGATGATGCCGGTGACGGAGTCATCCTTGTCGAGGATGCGGATGCGATCGCCAATCTTGTAGGGGAAGGCGAAGAAGATGGTGATGCTGGCGGTGATGTTGGAGAGGATCGACCACTGGGCCACCATGGCGACCCCCAGTACCGCGAAGAAGGAGGAGGCGAGCACCACCAGCCGGGAGAAGTCGAGCCCCCAGACCCCGGCCAGGATCAGCAGGGTGGCGCAGCCCAGCAGGAAGTGGAATACGTGCTCCACGTAGAGTACCCGGTTCTCGCTCACCTGCCGGCTCTGGCCAAGGGCCATCAGGCTCTTGTGAATGAGGCCGCGCACCAGGGTGTGCCCCAGCAACAGCAGCAGGCTCACGCCAAAAGATTCCCATGTCGTCATGTTCACTCCTTACCACCAGCGCCTGTGCTTGAGCCAGACCGCCAGTCCGGTCGCCAGCACCAGCAGGAAGCCACAGAACACCCAGAAGGCGGTCGGACTCTCGGCCCCGGGGATCCCCCCCAGGTTGATGCCGAACAGGCCGGTCAGGAAGCTGGCGGGCAGGAACAGCAGCGCCATCACCGACATCTGGTAGGCACGGCGGTTGGTCGCCTCCGCCATCAGGTTGTTGATCTCGTCCGCCAGCACGGCGGTGCGCGCCACCCCGGCATCCAGATCGTCGAGCCAGCGCCGCAAGCGGTCGGCGATGTCGAGCAGGCGTCGCCTGTCATCTTCGTCCAGCCAGCTGATCTTCTCGTTGGCCAGGCGCGCCACCAGATCCCGCTGGGGGGAGAGGTAGCGACGGATCATGATGAGCTGCTTGCGGATGCGCGCAAGCCGACCGTTGGCGGGCAGGTCGCGCATCAGCACCATCTCCTCCAGATCCAGGATCTGGTCGTGCAGCTCCTCGACGAACTCCCCGGCCCGGTCGGTCAGGGCGTCGCATATCTCCACCAGCCAGTCGGCGGGTGTGTCGGCACCGCCCCCCAGCGACAGCTGCTCGAACACATCTTTCTCGGAGAGCAGCGGACGACGTCGGCTGCTGATGATGAGATCCGGCGTGATGAAGATCCGCAGGGCCACCATCTCTTCAGGCCTGTGATCCTTGTTGTGGTTGATGCCGCGCAGGATCAGCAGCACCGTCTCCCCCATCCGCACCAGCTTGGGACGATTGCTCTGGCCGAGCAGGGCCTCCCGGGCCGCCTCCCCCAGCAGCGGCGTCTGCAGCAGCCAGCGCGCCGACTCCGGGTTGCCATAGTCCAGATGCAGCCAGCCGGGCTGGGCACAGGGGATCTCGCTACCTTCGGCCAGCGGGGTCATGCCCCCCTTGCCGTCCAGGGTCAGGCCATAAATCACGTCACCGGGCACCCGATCCATCTCGTCTCCTTCTCGTTTCATGTGCAGGCCCCAGCTTACACCAAAGGCGGGGACGACTCAGCCCCGGGGCAGCCGCCCCGCACCAGCCATGCTAAGATGCGCCACCCGTTCCAGACACAGGAAGCCATGCCATGCCCATCTGGGTTGATGCCGATGCCTGCCCCATCCCGGTCAAGGACATCCTCTACCGCGCCGCTCACCGCGCCCAGGTGGTGACCACGCTAGTGGCCAACCAGGGGCTCAGAGTCCCCCCCTCCCCCTTCATCAAGACCCAGCAGGTGGAGAAGGGCTTCGATGTGGCAGATCATGTCATCGCCCAGCAGGTCAAGCCCGGCGACCTGGTGATCACCGGCGACATTCCCCTCGCCTCCTGGGTCATCGACGCCGGGGGCGAGGCGCTCAATCCCCGGGGCGAGATCTACACCCGGGAAACCATCCAGGCACGGCTCGGGATGCGCAACTTCATGGAGGAGCTGCGCTCTGCCGGCGTCCAGACCGGTGGCCCTGCGCCCTTCAACGCCGCCGACAAGCAGCGCTTCGCCAATGCGCTGGACAAGTGGCTGGTCAGGGGCAAGCTGAGCTGATCACCCTCTCCCCGGCCCCCTGCCGGGGAGAGCCATTCATTTCCCTTTTCCCTTAATTCTTCCTTAATGCTCCTTGATTAGCCTTGCGACTGTTGACCCAACCACCCGCAAGGAGCAAGCAATGAAACTGACCCCCCTGTTGTTACTGATCCCCCTGTTGAGCGGCGCAGCCCTGGCCGACCCCCAATGCACCCAGGCCGACAAGAGCAAGTGGATGAGCGAAGCCGACGCCCAGCAGCAGATCAAGGCGATGGGCTACGACATCAAGAAGTTCAAGGCCACCAAGACCGGCTGCTACGAGATCTACGGCTGGGACAAGGAGAAGCGCAAGGTCGAGATCTACTTCGACCCGACCGACCTGAAAAAGGTGAAAGAAGAGATCGACGAGTAACGCCGCCCAGGGCCGGTCTTCCCCCGGCCCCCACCATGGAGCCTTGCCATGACACCTGCCTCTGAAGTGAAAGTCTGGGATCCCCTCATCCGGGTGTTTCACTGGGCGACCGTCACCCTCTGCCTGCTCAACTTCTTCGTGCTGGAAGAGGGCAGCAAACCCCACAGATATGCTGGCTACGCGGTGGGCATCCTGCTCATCATCCGCCTGCTGTGGGGACTGGTCGGCCCCTATTACGCCCGCTTCGGCCAGTGGTGGCCAACCCCTGCCCGGGTCCGCTACTACCTGCGCCAGCTCGCCCAGGGGCGCCACCCCTACTACCTCGGCCACAATCCGGTCGGCTCCCTGATGATCTGGCTGCTGCTGCTGTCCCTGGTCGGGACCGTCGTCACCGGCTGGCTCACCACCTGGGATGCCTTCTGGGGCGAGGAGTGGCTGGAGGAGCTGCACGGCATCATCGCCAACACCCTGATGGCCGCCGTTGGCGTCCATGCGGCAGTGGTACTCCTGACCGATCGCCTCACCCGCAGCGATTTGGTCCGCGCCATGGTGCTGGGCAAAAAGCGGGTCCCCGCCAACATCAAGGTGGAAGACCCCCGCGCTTGATGGCCGGGCTGCCGACCAGTCCCCTCCTCTGTTCACCCGCTCATCTGCCCAAAAAAAGACCCCCTGCCAAGGCAGGGGGTCGTCATGAGCAGCGCGGGGGGAGGACCTAGATCATCACACCGGCGATAACGGCGGAGAGCAGGCTCACCAGGGTGGAGCCATAGACCAGCTTCAAACCGAAGCGGGAAACCATGTTGCCCTTCTCTTCGTTGAGCGCCTTCACCGCACCGGCAATGATGCCGATGGAGCTGAAGTTGGCGAACGACACCATGAAGATGGAGAGGATGCCGACGGTGCGCGGGGAGAGCTCGGCGGCAATCTTGCCCAGATCCATCATGGCCACAAACTCGTTGGTCACCAGCTTGGTCGCCATGATGGAGCCGGCCTGCAGCGCTTCACTGCCCGGGATGCCCAGGATCCAGGCAACGGGATAGAAGATGTAGCCCATGACGTGCTGGAAGTTGACGCCAAACGCCGCCTCGAACAGGTAGTTGATGAGGGCGATCAGGGCGATGAAGCCCACCAGCATGGCACCGACGATCACCGCCACGGTGAAACCGGCCATGATGTACTCCCCCAGCATCTCGAAGAAGTTCTCCTTCTTCGGGGTATGGTGCTCGTCACCCTCGGCCAGCGCCTTGGCATCGGTCACGGTGTTGTCGGGCTCGTAGGGGTTGATGAGGGAGAGCACCACGAAGGTGCTGAACATGTTGAGTACCAGCGCGGCCACCACGTAGCGCGGCTCGATCAGCTGCATGTAGGCACCGACGATGGACATGGAGACGGTGGACATGGCCGTCGCCGCCAGGGTGTACATCTGCTTCTCGTTCAGGTGCGGCAGTATGTTCTTGAGGGCGATGAAGTTCTCGGACTGACCGACGATCATGGAGCTGATGGCGTTGAAGGACTCCAGCTTGCCCATGCCGTTGATCCTGGCCAGCACGGTGCCGATACCACGAATGACGATGGGCAGCAGACGGATGTACTGCAAAATACCGATCAACACGGAGATGAAGACGATGGGCATCAGCACCATCAGGAAGAAGGAGAAGGCCCCTTCGTTGACCAGACCGCCGAACACGAAGTCGGTCCCCTGCTTGGCAAACTCCATCAGCTTGGTGAAGCCGGCGGCAAAGCCACCCACCACCGCCAGACCCACTTCGGAGTTGAGCATGAACCAGGCGAGCGCCAGCTCGACCACCAGCAGCTGGCCGATGTAACGCAGCTTGATCTGTTTCCAGTTGCGGCGGTTTGCCAGCAACGCCAATGCCAGGACCATCACGAGTCCGAGCACGAAATGAACGTATTCCATACCAGTAGCACCCATTGAATTGTTATTTTTGACCGGCGCCATCATAAAGAACTGCATATTTAAAAATCAGAGAATCATCACAATCCGCGGTAAAAATATGCATGCGAAATAATACAAACGTTTTTAAATTAATTGCCAAGACACATGATTATTAATCGTCATTGAGAAAGCTTAAAAATAAATCAAAAACAATAAGTTATGCTCTTTCATTAATTTTATTCCTCATTCGTATATATATTTCATAACGGCTATATCCCATATGGCATCCTCCGATGACTCATCATCACCAGGACATGTTTAATTAAAAACGTTTTCTCGCCATTCATCATGATCTGGCCATGACCACCCTGTTCCATTGTGCTCTTTTTACATACCGCAAGCCCGCCAACGCAGACAGAAGCCTCCATCGGCAACCCATGACGCCAACCGTTCAAATATTCACCGCATCCGGCGGCACATTCTGGTATGATGCGCCCCCTTGCGCACCGCGCACCCCCATTTCTGGTTTTCCGACATAGAGTCCTTTTGTGAACAACAGCGAATTTAGCAGCCTGAACCTCTCCTCCGCCCTGCAGGACAACCTCGCCAGCCTGGGCTATCTGCAGATGACCCCGATCCAGGCCCAGAGCCTGCCTCTGGTGCTCGACGGCAAAGATTTGATCGCCAAGGCGAAAACCGGCAGCGGCAAGACCGCGGCCTTCGGCCTGGGTCTGCTGGCCAAGCTGGACGTCAACCGGCTGGCCGTGCAGGCGCTGGTGCTCTGTCCGACCCGCGAGCTGGCAGATCAGGTGGCCACCGAGATCCGCCGTCTCGCCCGCACCCTGCCCAACGTCAAGCTGGTGACCCTGTGCGGCGGCACCCCGACCGCACCGCAATCCGCCACCCTGGGCTTTGGCGCCCACATCGCCGTCGGCACCCCGGGCCGGATCCTCAAGCACCTGGAGCAGGGGACCCTTGAGCTCGACGACCTCAAAACGCTGGTGCTGGACGAAGCGGATCGCATGCTGGACATGGGCTTTGGTGAAGACATCAACCGCGTCATCAGCCACGCCCCGCAGGACCGGCAAACCCTGCTCTTCTCCGCCACCTATCCGGAAGGGATCGCCCAGATGAGCCGCGGCGTGCAGCGCAACCCGGTGGAGGTGAGCGTGGAGTCCCTGCATGAAGAGAGCGCCATCGAACAGAAGCTGTATGAAGTGCCGGCCGGCCAGCGCCTCGATGCCCTCACCTGGCTGCTCAGCCACTACCAGCCGGGCTCCTGCGTGGTGTTCTGCAACACCAAGCGCGCCTGCAACGACGTGGCCGATCACCTGGCCGCCAAGGGCTTCTCGGCGCTGGCGCTGAACGGCGATCTGGAGCAGCGTGAGCGGGATCAGGTGCTGGTGCGCTTCGCCAACGGCAGCGCCACCATACTGGTCGCCACCGACGTGGCGGCCCGCGGTCTCGACATCAAGGAGCTGGGGGCCGTCATCAACTACGAGCTCACCTACGACCCCGAGGTGCACGTGCACCGCATCGGTCGTACCGGCCGCGCCGGCCAGCAGGGCCTGGCCCTGAGCCTCTACCAGCCGAACGAGGCCCAGCGCGTCAACTTCATCGAGGAGTACCAGCAGGCCCCCATTCCCCAGGGCGACCTGGCCGGGATCGGCCGCGACATCAAGCCGATCGCGCCGCAGATGGTGACCCTCTCCATCGATGCGGGCCGCAAGAGCAAGGTGCGTGCCGGTGACATCCTCGGCGCCCTGACCGGCGAAGGCGGCATTGCCGGGGCCGATGTGGGCAAGATCCAGATTTCCGAGCAGTACTCCTACGTGGCGGTGAAGCGCCAGGTGGCGAGCGCCGCCCTCAAGCGGTTGCAGGAAGGCAAGATCAAGGGGCGCAGCTACCGTGCCCGCAAACTGGGCTAAGGTATTTCATACGCCCCAGCCAGACCACAGGCGCCTGACAGGCGCCTGTTTCATATCATTCGCCGCCATGCGGCAAGACAGGTGACATGACCCAAGCAATCCAGAGCGATGTGAGCTGCCAGAACTGCGAAGCCTGCTGCTGCCGCCTCGAGGTGATGCTCTTCACCGACACCGGCGTGCCGGACCGCTATATCGAGGAACGGGAAGGAGAAGTGCCCGTGATGCACAGACTGGAAGATGGCTGGTGCGCCGCCCTCGACCGCAACACCATGATGTGTCGCATCTACGAGGTGCGGCCGCTTATCTGCCGTGAATTCGAGATGGGGGAGCCCGACTGCCTCGACGAGCGGGACAAGTGGTTCATCAGGCTGGAATGAACGGGAAGTTCAACCCGTGCTGACGTGGATCTCCTTGCCTTGCAGCCCCTCGAGGCGCTGTGTCAGCCAGTGGATGGCCTGTGCTTCCTCCTCGAAATAGCGCACCTCCTGAAAGGGAAGCTCGCTGAAGACGTGATCCGCCAGATAACGTTTGAAATCCCCGATCATGACCACCGCCAGAAAGGCGCAGCCATGAGTGGCGCACCAGTTGAACTGGCGACGAAAACGGGCCAGCACCTCGGGGCCGGCGGCCTCGAACTCGGTCGCGACCTCGACGATGCCCCAGGGGGCTCCCTGCAAACGGCTTATCTGCTGGCTGAACTTGCCCTCATAGGCCATGGCGCCTGCCAGGTTGAAAGGGCCGCTCGGCCGACAGATCAGCAGTTGCCCTTGTCGCTGCATCTCAAAATGGCCGTGTGCTTGCACGTTCACCTCCTGCCTTGAGTCCTTCGCTGCGGCTGATATGCCCTGTGTTGCCACAAAGTAAGAATTTATCCCCGAAAAGTCCATGAAGCTCCCCGCATTGTGAACGGAAAGCTCCATTCAACCCCCGTTTTTACCCCGGTGGCGGAATGTACATTTCTTCGACATGTTCTGTTGCAGTTAACAAAACGTTGCTGCTATTATCCGCGCCACTCAAAACATTCCACCTACTGAAACCTTTTGGCGTTCACCCAGGGAACAACGATGAAGCAACAAGACGCAAGTTATTACCAACGGATCTGGCGCTGGCATTTCTATGCTGGTCTCTTCGTCGCCCCCTTCCTGATCCTGCTCTCCCTCACCGGCATCGTCTACCTGTTCAAGCCGCAGCTGGACAACCTGCTCTACCCCCAGCTGATGAAGGTGACGCCCGCCACCCAGACCCTGAGTGCCGACCAGCTGCTGGCCAAGGCAACCATCGCCATGCCGGACGCCAGCCTGCGCAAATACCTGCCCCCGGTGGCAGCGGACGCGAGCGCCCAGATAGTCGTGATGCGTGAAGGGCAGGAGCTGACCCTCTTCATGGATCCCGCGAACGGCGCCCTGCTCGGTACCATGGACAACAAGTGGAACCTGCAGGCGGTGGCGCGCGCTCTCCATGCGGAGCTGATGCTTGGCACCACGGGTGATCGCCTGATCGAGCTGGCCGCAGGCTGGGGAATCGTGCTCCTCGTCAGCGGACTCTATCTCTGGTGGCCCCGCAAGGGACCGGGTGTGGGAGGCATCCTCTGGCCGAGAATGCACCAGCGCGGCCGTCTCTGGTGGCGTGATCTGCACGCCGTGGTCGGCTTCTGGGGCGCAGGTTTCCTGCTGCTGCTGCTGCTGACGGGCATGACCTGGACCGGTTTCTGGGGCGGCCAGTTCGCCGACGTCTGGAACCGCTTCCCTGCGGCCATGTGGAACGAGGTGCCCAAGTCGGCCCCCCTCACCCGCAGCCTCAACCAGGCTCACGAACAGACCGTCTCCTGGGGGGCCGAGACCCTGCCCATGCCGAGCTCCCAACCCACGGCAGAGAGCCATGATCACAGCGCCATGACCCATGGCGGCGGACACGAGGGCATGGTCATGGCCAGCCATCGCATTCCGCTGCAACAGGTGGTCGACATCGCCAGCGAGCGTGGGGTCAGCCCGGGTTACAGCATCACCCCCCCGGTCGGTGAAACCGGCGTCTATACCATCGCCATCTTTGCCGATGATCCCCGCAACGACGCCACCCTGCACATCGACCAATACAGCGGCAAGGTGCTGGTCGACGTGCGCTGGCAGGATTACGGCCCGGTCGCCAAGACGGTGGAAACCGGCGTCATGCTGCACATGGGCAAGCTCTACGGCTGGCCGCACCAGCTCGTCATGCTGCTCATCTGCCTGATGATTCTGGCAAGCTCGGTGAGCGGGCTCTGGATCTGGTGGAGCCGCCGTCCCAGTGGTCGCCTCGCCGCCCCGCCCCTGCCCGCCAAGCTGCCTCCCATGGGCGGTGCCATCGCGGTGCTGGTCGTGCTCGGGATCTGCTTCCCGCTGGTGGGGGCCTCCATGGTTGCCATCTGGCTGCTGGACAGTCTCTTCTTCTCTCGCCGCACGGCCGTGGCCCAGGCAAGCTGACCCGTCAGGGGCAAGCCCGCCTCATGCACACGAGGGCTCCCTGTCGGGGGCCCTCGTCGTCTGCATCACCTGGCATCATCCTTCGCCTGGCGGCATGCTCCTCCCCTGGCGCTCATCACATCGGTCTGATGAAACAACAACGCGTCGACACATCAACAAAAAGGGCTCCCGTTCGGGAGCCCTTTTCATTGCCAAACGCGTCGGCCTCAGGTGAGCGCCAGCCCGGCGGAGAGCAGCAGGCTGAACAGAAATGCGCTGATGGCGGTCTTCTTGAGGGCGCCGGTCAGCACCTCGCCATCGAAACTCTCTCGCAGGGTGCGGGCTGCATCGGTGAGGGGCTTCATGGCGGGCAGGAAGATCCAGGGCCAGAGGCTCGCAGGCTGAGTCAGCAGGAAGGCGATGGTCGCCAGCAGCGCCGCCCCCAGCAAGACCCAGTGATAGGCGATGGCCCGGTTGCGGCCAAGGCGCACCGCCAGGGTGATCTTGCCGCTGGCGGCATCGGTCTCGATGTCCCGCACGTTGTTGATGTTGAGCACGGCAGTCGCCAGCAGGCCGCAGGCGGTGGCGGGCAGCAACAGGTCCCACTCCAGGCTATGGGTGAAGAGGTAGTAGGAGCCGAGCACCCCCAGCAGGCCGAAGAACAGGAACACCGAGATGTCCCCGAAGCCGCGATAGCCGTAGGGGCTCTTGCCCACCGTGTAGGTGATGGCCGCGACGATGGCCGCTCCCCCCAGCAGGATGAACGTCAGGATCTGCTGCCACGCCTCCCCGAAGGCGCAGACCAGCAGGGAGAGGCCGCTCACCACGGCCGCCAGGGCGGTCAGCCCCATGGCCACACACATCTGGTGCCGGGTGATGAGGCCGGAAACCACGGCGCGCTGGGGACCGATCCGCTCCCCGTTGTCGGCACCGGAGACCGCATCGCCATAGTCGTTGGCCAGATTGGAGAGAATTTGCAGCAGGATGGCGGTCAGCAGGGAGAGCCCCATGATGGTGCCGTCGAACGCTCCCCGGCTGGCTGCCAGCCCCGAGCCCAGCAAGATGGAGGAGCACGCCAGGGGCAGTGTTCGCAAACGCGCCGCCAGCAACCAAACAGAGAAGGTATTTGTCATATTGTGATGGCCAAACAATCAGATATTGATCGTGTTAAGGGTTATCGAACCGGATTTAGGTATACTTGGCTGCGCGGGGGCGTCGGCTCCCCCGGGCAATTTACATGGACGAATGGGCAGATAATATATAGGAAATCGTCGCCCTTTGGCATCAACCTGCGCCATCCTCCCCCGGAGCGATCGCGATTATCCGGCTCAGACTAGACATCCATGTTGGCTCAGACCCACCTCAAGCAACAACTGGACGCCCTGCGTCACAGCACTGTCAGCGGTTTCGTGCGACTGCGCGTGGCCGCTCACGTCGACGTCTTTCCCGGCTGGTTGGCGGCCCAGACGCTCTACCCCCGCATCTATTGGCACGCCAGAGGGCAACAGAGCCCCGAGTACGTGGCGCTTGGCGCCATTCACGAGCTGACCCGGCCGGAGGATATCCAGCGGGTCTGCGACCTTGCCGGCACGGCCAGTGAAGACAGCCCTCGCTACTACGGCGGTCTGGCGTTCGACCCGGATCTGCCCGGCTGGCAGGGTTTTGGCCCCTGCCGCTTCGTGCTGCCCCGCATCGAACTGGTACGCCGGGGGGAGTGCACCAGCCTCTGCCTCAATCTCTGGCTGCCTGCCCGGGAAGAGGGTCACGCATTCGAAGCCGAACTCTGCGCCGCCGAGGCGGCGCTCGATGCCCTGCAACCCGAGGCCCCTCTGCCCGCCCTGCAAAAGCGGCCATGGCAGCGCCAGGACCTGCCGGGCCCTGCCCAGTGGCAGACCCTGGTGGAGCAGGTCACGGCCCCCGACTTCCAGGCCCGCACCCCCAAGGTGGTGCTGTCGCGGGAGAGCCTGCTCCAGAGCGAGGCGCACGATGCGCCACTCTGCCCCTGGTCCCTGCTGACACAGTGGGCTCGCCACGCCCAGGAGTGCTTCCACTTCGGCTTCCAGTTCTCCCCCGAGCAGAGCTTCATCTCCTGCTCCCCCGAGCGCCTCTACCGCCGGGAGAAGGGCCACCTCTTTACCGAGGCGCTGGCAGGCACCATTCGCCGTTCCGGGGATGAGGCGACCGACGCGGCCCTGGCCGCCGAGCTGCTGGCCGACAGCAAGAACCGGCTGGAGAACCGGCTGGTTCACGCCGACATTCTCAGCCGCCTGGCCCCCCTCACGACCGATGCCACCCTGACCGAGCCGCGCATTCTGAAATTGCGGCTGCTGCAACACCTCAAGTGCGACATCGAGGCCGAGCTCAAACCCGGCGTCTGCGACTGGCAACTGCTGGCTGCCCTGCACCCCACCCCCGCCGTGGGGGGCGCCCCCCGCGAGGCGGCGCTCGCCTTCATCCGTGAATGCGAGCCCCATGATCGCGGCTGGTATGCCGGTGCCTGTGGCATGCTGAGCCGGGAGACCTCGGAGTTCTCCGTCGCCATTCGCAGCGCCCGGCTCAGGGGCCCGCGTATCAGCCTGTTCGCCGGTGCCGGCATAGTGGCGGGATCGGAGCCCGCCGCCGAGTGGGCCGAACTCGACAACAAGATCGCCAACGTGCTCTCCCTGCTGGGATAGCGTTTCTCACCGACTCCTCACTGCGAGAGCTTCATGTCCGCCAGCCACGTGTCCGCGCATCACGCCTTTGCCAGCCATCACGCCACCTTCAACCATGTCTGGTCCTCCCTATTGCTGGAAGAGCTCTTTCGCCTCGGCGTGCGCGACATCGCTCTGGCCTCCGGCTCCCGCTCGGCGCCGCTCACCATGGCCGCCGCAGCCCACCCGGGCTTTCGCCGCCACCTGCACTTCGACGAGCGGGGTCTGGGCTTCATGGCGCTGGGGCTGGCCAAGGGGAGCGGCCGCCCGGTGGCGGTCATCATGACCTCGGGCACTGCGGTGGCCAACCTCTGGCCCGCGGTGGCGGAAGCCCAGCTCACCGGGGTACCGCTCATCATTCTCTCTGCCGACAGGCCACCCGAGCTCATCGACAACGGGGCCAACCAGGCCATTGATCAGCCGGGGATCTTCGGTCGCTACCCCGTCTATCAGCAAAATCTGCCGAGCCCCACTCCCACCATTCCGGCGGCCTTCGTGCTGAGCTCGGTGGATCAGGCCCTGGCCCGACAGGCGCACACCCCGGGGCCGGTGCACTTCAACTGCATGTACCCCGAGCCCCTCTATCCCGGCGATACCTACCTGGACTTTGCCGACTACCTGGCGCCCCTCGGCGACTGGCTGCACTCGGCCAAGCCCTGGAGCCCCTGGCTGGCGGGCGAGCCGGGCTGCCCCGCCCAGCCGGACTGGGAGGAGCTGAAGGGCAAGCGCGGTGTCATCGTCGCCGGGCGCATCCAGGATCCGGTGCAAGGCAAGGCGGTGGCCGAGCTGGCCGACCGCCTCGGCTGGCCCCTGCTGGCGGATCTGCAAAGCCAGATCCGCTTCGATGATCGCAACCTCGTCCACACGGATCTCGCCCTGCAACACAGCGACTTCATGGCCGAGCTGGCCCGCGCCGAGGTAGTGCTGCAATTCGGCGCCCGCCTCATCTCCAAGCGCCTCGGCCAGTTCATCAAACAACACCCCTGGCAGGATTACTGGCTGGTGGACCCGCAGCCGGCACGCCTCGACCCCGACTACCGGCTGCGCCGTCGCCTGGTGTGCGACCCCGCCGCCTTTGCGGCCGCCCATCCAATCCCCCATTCACAGCAGCCCTGGCACCAGTTGGCCGCGCGCCAGCAGGCCATCAGCCAGCAGATCCGCACCGCCTGTGATCGCTTCTCGGAGCTAGGGGTGTGCCACCGCCTGAATCAGCTCATCCAGGGTCAGTTGTTCGTCGGCAACAGCATGCCGGCCCGGCTGATGGACATGCTGGGCGAGGTGGGCAAGGGCCCCAGCCGGGTGATGACCAACCGCGGCGCCTCCGGCATCGATGGCCTTATCGCCACCGCATACGGCTTCGCACAGTCGGTCCCGCCTGACAGTCGCGAGCCCACCACCCTGCTGCTCGGGGATCTCAGCGCCCTGCACGATCTCAACAGCCTGGCGCTGCTCGGCAAGGGGAGCCGCCCCCTGGTGGTGATCCTGCTCAACAACGACGGCGGCAGCATCTTCCGCATGCTGCCTGTACCCACCCAGGACGCCCTGCTGGAGACCTACTACTGCCTGCCCCACGGCCTGCACTTCGAGCACGCCGCCGCCATGTTCGGCCTGCACTACCGGGCCCCCACCACCCTCGACGCATTTGAGCGGGACTATGCCGCAGCCCTGAAAAACGGGGTAACCCTGATTGAAATCAAGGTACCGAGCAGTGAAGTCGCCGAGGATCTCAAGGCACTGGGAGCCGCTATCCGTGGTCTCTGATCCCGCCGTACCACTGGTGCTGCTGCACGGCCTGCTGGGGGACGCCGACGACTGGCGACCTGTCATCCAGGCCCTGCCCGGCGTCCCGTGCCATGCCCTGGATCTGCCGGGCCACGGCCGCAACCGGGCACTGCGGGTGAGCGGCTTTGACGAGGCCCATCGCTGGCTCTGCGACGAGCTGGCCGCACGGGATATCGCCCACTACCGGCTGGTGGGGTATTCGCTGGGGGGGCGGCTCGCGCTTCATCACGCCAGCCACTCCCCGGCGGGGTTGCAGGCCCTGCTGCTGGAGAACTGCCACCCCGGGCTGCCTGCTGGTGAACGTCCGGCCCGCATCGCTCACGATGAAGCCTGGGCCCGGCGTTTCGAGTGCGAGCCCCTGACCCGGGTGCTTGCCGACTGGTACCGCCAGGGCGTCTTCGCCGACCTGGACGACGATGCCCGCACCCACCAGGCCGCACGCCGCCTTGGCAACGACGGCAAGGCCGTGGCCGCCATGCTGAGGGCCACGTCCCTGGGGCGACAGCCGGATCTCGCCCCCTGGCTTCGGGATACCCGGCTGCCGGTGCAGTGGATCTCCGGCAACCGGGATCACAAATTCCATGCCCTCGCTTGCCAGTTGGTAAAGCAAGGCTGCAATATCAAACACTTGGCTCTGGATGGCGGACACAATCTGCACACAAGCCAGCCCGATACCTTTGCCCGGCTCCTGCGGGAGTGGGCTCACCAACCAGAAGAGAAGATCCATGATTGAAGCAATGACGGAAGCCGAGCTCTATGCCCCTGTCGAGTGGCACGACTGCTCCGCCGGTTACGAGGACATCCTCTATCACAAGTCCCCAGAGGGCATTGCCAAGATCACCATCAACCGTCCCCAGGTGCGCAACGCCTTCCGCCCCCGCACCGTGAAAGAGATGCTGCAAGCCCTGGCCGATGCCCGCTACGACGACAAGGTCGGCTCCATCATCCTCACCGGCTTCGGCGAGAAGGCCTTCTGCGCCGGCGGCGACCAGAAGATCCGCGGCGACTACGGTGGCTACAAGGACGATGAAGGCACCCATCACCTCAACGTGCTCGACTTCCAGCGTGACATCCGTACCTGCCCCAAACCCGTGGTGGCCATGGTGGCTGGCTACGCCGTCGGTGGCGGCCACGTGCTGCACATGATGTGCGACCTGACCATCGCCGCCGACAACGCCCAGTTCGGCCAGACCGGCCCCAAGGTGGGCTCCTTCGACGGCGGCTGGGGCGCCTCCTACATGGCCCGCATCGTCGGCCAGAAGAAGGCTCGGGAGATCTGGTTCCTCTGCCGCCTCTACGACGCCAAACAGGCCCTCGACATGGGGCTGGTCAACACCGTCGTGCCCCTGGCCGAGCTGGAGCGTGAAACCGTGCGCTGGTGCCGCGAGATGCTGCAACACAGCCCCATGGCTCTACGCTGCCTGAAGGCGGCCCTCAACGCCGACTGCGACGGCCAGGCCGGTTTGCAGGAGCTGGCAGGCAATGCCACCATGCTGTTCTACATGACCGAAGAGGGTCAGGAAGGGCGCAACGCATTCAACGAGAAACGCCGTCCCGACTTCTCCAAATACAAGCGGAATCCCTGATGACACTCGCCCTCTACCGCTACCAACTGCCCTTTACCCAGCCCCTGGCCTTTCACGGTCAGTTGCAGGTAGCGCGCGAGGGCCTGCTGGTACGCATCGACGATGGCTGGGGGGAGATAGCCCCCCTGCCAGGATTTTCCAAAGAGACCCTGGCCGATGCCCAGGCCGAGGCCCTCGACTGTCTGGCGCAGCTGGCGCGGGGACAGACCCCGACGCCACAGCTGCCCTCGGTGCAGTTCGGGCTCGACTGCGCCCGTCGTAGCTGGCCCGAGCAGGGTGCCCCCCTGCCCGAGCCCTATCCGCTGATCCAGGGCTCCCCCCAGGAGCTGCTCAAGAACTGGAAGCAGTGGCTGCACGAGACCCCCCTCAAGGCCAAGCTGAAGGTAGCCCGCTACCCCATGCGCGACGAGCTGGCGCTGATCCGGCTGCTGCTCGATCGGCGCCCCAACCTCAAACTGGTCCTGGACGCCAACCAGGGCTGGACCCGCGAGGAGGCCTGGGCCTTCTGCGGCCACCTGGATCCGAATCGCATCGAATACCTCGAAGATCTGTGCGCCGACTTCGAGGACATCGCCTTCGTCGCCAGCCGCACCGGCATGCCGGTGGCGCTGGATGAACTGCTGGCCCAGGGCAAGCCCTGGGAGCCCATCCCGCAACTACGCGCCCTGGTGCTCAAGCCGACCCTGCTCGGCGCCCTGGCCAACAGCGAGGCCCTGGTGGCCCGCGCTCGCGAACTGAAGCTCAAGGTGATCGTCTCCTCCTGTTTCGAGTCCGGTCTCGGCCTCGGCCAGCTCGCCCGCCTCGCAGGGGAGTGGGCGCCGGATCAGGCCCCTGGCCTCGATACCCGCCGCTGGCTGGCCAGGGATCTGCTGGACAAGCAGGGGCAACCCGATCCGGGCAGGATGGACCCCCTGTTTCACCGTGACTGACCCATGGTGACCCGTCAGATCCCACGGCAGGAAACCTGCCCGGTACGACGCTGGGCGACACTGGCCCCTCATCGCATTGCCATCCACAGCGGGGAGCCTCTTAGCTACCAGCGCCTCGACCTGCGCCTCAACAACCTGTGCAATCAGCTCGCCCGGGCCGGGCTGGAACGGGGAGATCATCTCGCCGCCGTGGTGCGCGGCGCCCTGGAGGATGTGTTGCTGGCCTGGGCCTGCGTGCGCAGCGGCATCGTCTTCTGCCCCCTCAATCCCGCCTTTCCGGCAACCAGACACAGCGAACTGGCGAGCCAGCTCGAGGCCCGGGCATTCTGGTCGGCAGGCGAGATCCCGGCGGGCGACTGGCAAGCCCTCAGCCTCGACTTCACGGGCGAGCTGGCCGCAGATGGGGAGTCCCCGCTGGTACCCGACCAGCCGAACAACATGATCCTCACCTCGGGATCCAGCGGTACCCCCAAGGCGGTGGTACACCGCCTCGCCAACCACCTCGCCTCGGCCCGGGGTTCCGCCACCCTGATCCCCCTGGACGAAGCCTGCGGCTGGCTGCTCTCCCTGCCACTGTTTCACGTCGGCGGTTACGCCATCCTGTTCCGGGTCTTCCTGGCGGGAGCCGCCCTGGTGCTGGACGATCGCACCCGGCCCCTCAAGGCGCGGCTCGAGGATCAGCCCATCACCCACCTTTCGCTGGTGCCGACCCAGCTCTGGCGCCTGCTGGCACAGGGGTTCGACCCATCCCGCACCCGGGTGCGAGAGCTGCTGCTCGGGGGCGCCGCCATCCCGGCGCCCCTGGTCAACCGGCTGACCGCTCTGGGGCTGGAGCCCAAGGTGAGCTATGGCCTCTCCGAGATGGGCAGCCAGGTCTGCACCGGGCAACCCTGCGCCGCCGGCGTGGTGGGTCGCCCGCTGCCGGGGCGGGAGGTCTGCATCCGCCAGGGGGAGATCTGCGTGCGCGGTGAGACCCTGTTTGCCGGCTATTTCAGGGAGGGCGAGCTGGTGCGCCCCCTCGATGAAGAGGGCTGGTTCCACACCCGGGACAAGGGCCGCCTCACTCCGGGGGGCGATCTGGTGGTGGAGGGGCGGCTCGACAACCTCTTCATCTCGGGAGGGGAGAACATCCAGCCCGAGACCATAGAGCAGCGGCTGGTGGATCACCCCGCCGTGGCCCAGGCCCTGGTGGTGCCGGTGCCGAGCGACGAGTGGGGGCATAGGCCCGCCGCCTTCATCGACTGGCACGGCGAACCAGTCCCCCCTGCCGAGCTGGCCGCCTGGATCAGGCTGTCGTTACCCGGCTTCATGGTGCCGGACCAGTGGCATCCCTGGCCGGATCTCGGCGGCAATCTGAAACCCTCCCGCACCCTGCTCGCCCGCAGCTTGCGACAAGAGGAGTGACGCCTCCCCCATATGGGGCGGAGTCCTTGCTATCAACACGGCCCCCTTTGGGGCTGTTTTTATGTTGTTTGCTCCCGAATGCATCATTTCGCTGCGCCATCTGGCCAATTGATATTCCTTTGGAGCCCAATAACCTCTCTGGTCCCCACGCCTCTCCATCCACCAAAGGGATCATGATGAAGCACCTCTCTCCCCGGCTGCTGCTCCTGGCAGCCCCAGGCCTGCTCGCCACCTCGGCGCTGGCCAACTACTCCCCCTCCGACTGGCAACAGTATCAACTCAAAGGCGAAGCCAGCCGTCAGCTGGGGGATCGTCTCACCGAAGTGACCTTTGAACTGAGCGCCCACAGCGGCGACGCCTCTTATCAGCAGTTGAGGGTGTATCGCCGCTTCGACTGGCGCGATGCCAACCTGGCTGCGCTGGCAGAGCAGCAGTGCGGCGAGCCGCAACTCAAGATCGAGCAGGGCTGGCAGATCCGCTACCTCAGCTGTGAAGAGGTGGTACCGGCCGGCAAGGCCGTCCCGGCCAGCAGCTATGACTATGGCTACGGCATGAAGCAGGGCCGCTGGGAGCCGCTGGCGGGCACCCCGACCGCGCCGCGTCAGGATCGTCTGCCGCTGGCTGAGCGGGTCATCCTGGGTCACAGCGAGCAGGAGCTGGATCGCTGTGAGCTTAACGCCGAAGGTCGCTGCGCCGAGCAGGCATGGCAGTACCAGCCGCAAAACTGGCAGCAATTGAAGGTGCTGGAAGAGACCCCCAATGAACGGGATGGCCGCCTCGAGCAGATCTTCTTCCGCCTGCAGCCCATCGCGGGCAGCCAGGCCGCCAAGCAGGTGAGCGAGTTGCACGTCTGGCGCCAGTACACCTGGTTGCTGGACGAGATCAAGGCCCAGCAGGAGTGCGATGAACCCCAGACCCGTCAGGAAGGGGACAAGACCATCAGCTATCGGGTGTGCCGTCAGACCCTGCCCGCCGGCAGCGAAGTGCAGGTGGTCTTGAAGGACACCGGCTATCAATACCCGGTGGGGGGCAGCGAATGGCAGACCCTGCCGGAAACAACCGAGTGGCAGGAGAGCCGGGTGCTTAACCGCCCTATCGTGCTGGCCAGCAAGGAAGAGCAGCTCGATTGTCGCCGTGCCGACGGCCGCGCCTGCTCCGAGCCGGATCTGCCGGGCACCGAACTGCTGGATGCCGAAGCAGCCAAGATAGTACAGGATGCCAGTGGCCTGCCCGCCCCGGTCTGGCAGGAGAACTATGGTCACGATGACACCAAGCTGCTGGCCGTGTCGCGCGGCATCCAGCGCCTGCTGGCGGCCAATCAGCCGGCCCATCCGGCCATGAAGCTGCTGCTGGAATACGTGCGTGCCCACAACTACCACAACTACGGCAAGCACAAGGAAGACGGCCCGGCTGCCGCCGAGGCGCTGGCCGAGGCATTGACCGCGCTGGGCGCCCATCCGCTGCTCTTCCCGGAGCAGGCCAGCGACGAAGTAGGCGCCGTCATGGGTGCCTGGAGCATCGCCCTGCACGGTCAGTTCAAGAGCCCGGCAGTGCAGAGCCGCTTTGGCACCCTGCTCGGCGAGTTCAACCAGATGCTGGCCTACAGCACCCGCCATGCCAGCGAGATCAACGGTCAGCACGCCTGGGCAACCGGCCTGTTCGATCTGCTCAACTTCCTCGACTTCGCCAGCGACTACAGCGACCCCTTCGCCAACGACTTCCGCCAGCAGGATGGCGAGCTGCGCAAGCAGCTGCACGCCCTCGGCATGAGCGAACTCGCGTTGTGGCAAGGAAGGGATGGCGCCGATCTGTTCCTGCTCAACAACGTGCTGGATACCTACACCCGCCTCTACCGGGTCGCCCGCTATACCCGCCCGGACGAGCTCGATGGCTACCGCAAGCTGCTGGATGACTCCGTCATCGCACTGGTTCGCCACCACGACCTGATCCCTGGTGGTCAGCAGAGCCAGGATCTGCTGGAAGACATGTCGCTGACCCTCTCCACCTACTACCTGACCTACACGGACCGCACCAGCGAAGCCTGCATCAGCGGTGACTTCGCCGGGCTCTGCACCCCTGTCCGGGTGGAGGACGTGCTGCCGTTCGAGCACACCTGCTCACCGACCCTGCGCCTGCGGGCCCAGGATCTGACCATGGCTCAGGCCGAGGGGATCTGCCGTGAACTGGGTGCCGAAGAGCAGCAGTTCCATCAGCAGATGGAGACCGGCTGGCAGCCGGTGGCGGATGATAATAACGAGGCGCTGGAACTGGTGGTCTTCAACTCCTCCGCCGACTGGAAACGCTACGGCAGTGCTCTGTTTGGCGGCGTCTCCACCGACAACGGCGGCATCTACCTCGAAGGGGATCCGGCGCGCCCCGGCAACCAGGCCCGCTTCTTCGCCTACGAGGCGGAGTGGAAGCGTCCTGCGTTCCAGGTGTGGAACCTGCGCCACGAGTACGTGCACT
The DNA here is from genome assembly GCF_040907855.1 of Aeromonas sp. s4. NCBI lineage: Bacteria > Pseudomonadati > Pseudomonadota > Gammaproteobacteria > Aeromonadales > Aeromonadaceae > Aeromonas > Aeromonas sp. s4. The sequence continues at coordinate 214,948 of NZ_JBFOCP010000030.1, forward strand.
ACCTGGACGGCCGCTTCAACCAGTACGGCAGCTTCGGCCACTACCCGCTCAACCGCACCACCTGGTGGTCGGAAGGGCTGGCGGAATTCATCGCCCACGGCCAGTGCTTCACCCGTGGTCTGGACAACGTCGCCGGCCGCCCGGCCAACGATCGTCCGGCCCTGGCCGACATCCTGCACCTGGATTACGACAAGGGCGGCGAGATGGTCTACTCCTGGTCCTACACGGTACACCGCTTCCTAAACGAAACCGGTCGCAGCGCCAACTGGCTGGCCATGGCCCAGGCCCTGCGCAACCCGGATCAGCAGCAGGCCATGAGTGCCTTCGAAGCCGAGCTGGACCAGCTGATTGCCAATGACAGCGAGGCCTACCAGCAGTGGCTCGGCCGCGAGCTGCTGCCCTGGTGGGAAGCCAACAAGGACTCTGACGAGTGCAAGGCCAACGACTCCTCCCACTGAGGACGAGACGGGTATGACAAGGGGCGGCCATGGTCGCCCCTTGTTTATGGCGCCGTTTGATAAGCCCGGGATCGGGGCGCGCGCTGCGACAACCTCTGCCCGAGTGAGACCCTGCGCCGCCATCAAACCTGACGCGCCACAACAACTTGTAATAGAATGGCCCCCTGTCTTCTCTTACTTCAGACCCGAACCGCACCGCGCATGAAGAAGTTTGCCAAGATCCTGCTCGCCTGCCTCTGCCTGTTGCTGGCCTCCATCGCCGCCCTGCTTGGCTACAGCGAGTGGACCGTCTCGGACGCCCGTCACTACACCTATGACGACGTCAACGCGGTGCCCTATAACCGGGTCGCCCTGGTGCTCGGCACCTCCAAATACCTGATTGGCGGCAGCCCGAACCACTATTTCAAGTACCGGATCAAGGCCGCCGCCGAGCTCTACAACAACGGCAAGGTGGACTACATCCTGGTCTCCGGCGACAACGCCACCGTGCAGTACAACGAACCGCGCCAGATGCGGCGGGCCCTGATCCAGGCCGGCATTCCGGCCAGCGCCATCTACAGCGACTACGCAGGGTTTCGGACCCTGGATTCCATCGTGCGTGCCAAGGAGGTGTTCGGTCAGGCCCACTTCACCGTGGTCTCCCAGGCCTTTCACAACGAGCGCGCCATCTTCATCGCCCGCCATTTCGGCATCGAGGCGGTCGGCTTCAACGCCGTGGATCCCAGCGCCTATCAGGGCATCAAGACCCGGGTGCGCGAGGTGTTCGCCCGCCTGATGGGGCTGCTGGACCTCTACGTGCTGGACAAGGGGCCCAAGTTCCTCGGCGAGCCCATCGTCATCGGCGGCCCGGTCCCCTGCCAGGCGTTGAGCACCATAGGGGCGAGCCAGCCCTGCCTGCCCATTGCACCGCCCCCTCATCAGCCGAAGGCCAAGCAGGCAACGGCCGTGAGCGCTGCAACAACCACCAGTGCAGCGGCTGCAACCAGCGTTGCACCAGCCACCAGCGCAGCCGTGCCGAGCGAAGCAACACCCGTGGATAATCCGGCTGCCAGCAGCGCGCCGACCCCTCAATAGCAGAGACCCGCCAACAGGCGGGTCTCTTTCATTGGGCTCGGTATTTCCGGCGATCAGGCCAGCGCTGCCACATAACGCCGTGCCACCTCATCCCAGTCGATCACGTTGTAAAACGCGGCTATGTAGTCGGGACGCTTGTTCTGGTACTTGAGGTAGTAGGCATGCTCCCACACATCCAGCCCGAGTATCGGGGTGAGCCCCTCCATCAGGGGGCTGTCCTGGTTCGCGCTGCTCACCACCTGCAACTTGCCGCGCCCATCGACCACCAGCCAGGCCCAGCCGCTGCCAAAACGGCTCAGCGCCGCCTGAGTAAAGGCCTGCTTGAAGGCCTCCAGCCCACCCAGATCCCGCTCCATCGCCGCGGCCAGCTCGCCGTCCGGCTCGCCGCCGCCCTGTGGACTCATCACCTGCCAGAACAGGCTGTGGTTGGCGTGGCCGCCGCCGTGATTGCGCACCGCCCCCTGAACCTGGGCCGGCAGGCTGTCGATACGGGCAAGCAATGCCTCCAGCGGCAGGGCAGCCAGCTCCGGCAGATCGGCCAGGGCGGCATTGAGGTTGGTGACATAGGTCTGATGGTGACGGCTGTGATGGATCTCCATGGTCTTTGCATCGATATGGGGTTCCAGCGCGTCATAAGCGTAAGGAAGGGCTGGCAGGGTATGGCTCATGTTCATTGTCTCTCCTGTTGGGCTCAATGCAGTTGATGGGCAGAGCCGGCCTGACACAGACATTGACCCAGGCTGCGCTGGATGCCGTCGTGATGACCGTGTTTGCCCAGAAAGGTGAGCAGCTCGGTACGGGTGCTGCGGGCGTGGCGAACAGCCGCCTCCCGCAGGGCAGCGGAACTGGTGGGGGACTGGCTGGTGGCCAGCAGGCAATCATGGATGTGACACAGCAGGTCGGCGGCCCGATCCGGCAGGGTCATGGCCACCAGCAGATCCGCCAGGTTGTGATGGGCCACCACCAGGGCCGCCACCGCTTCGTCGGCATCGTGCCACTCGGCAAACTGCTGGCGGGCAAGCCACAGCGCCTGCTGATAGCAGTCGAGCGCCCTGGCGTACTCCCCCGCATCGAAATGGCGGTTGCCACTCAGGGTCTGCGCCTTCCAGTGCGCCATGCTGCTGTCCGCTCCGGTGGTACCGACCCACCCCTTCACCCAGGTTCCCGTCATGACTCGACCACTCAAATGATAATAATTATTATTTAACTTATTTAATGGGCAGACACAAGGAATAGTTGGTGCCGCCTTTTTTGCCCATATGGGTAGGGTTTTTCTGCAATCCCCGGTTTAGTGATCCCATCCACAGATACATTTGAGTTCAGCCACCATGCTGCCGGTACTGGCATGAGGCCGGTGGCTGCCCGGTGACGACCCCCGGTGACGACCAGAGTGCAGCCGGTTTTTTCACAAGGACGGTGAAGATGAAAAGATGGCTATTGATGCTGTTGTGCGCCCTGCCCATGCTGGGTCAGGGGGCCGGTTATACCCAGACCCGCTACCCCATAGTGCTGGTGCACGGTCTGTTCGGTTTCGACAAGCTGCTCGGGGTCGATTACTTCTACGGCATCCCCCAGGCCCTGACCCGGGATGGCGCCAAGGTTTACGTGGCCCAGGTCTCCGCCACCCAGAGCTCGGAGCTGCGCGGTGAACAGCTGCTCAAGCAGGTGCAGCAGGTGCTCGCCATCACGGGGGCGGAGAAGGTGAACCTCATCGGCCACTCTCACGGTGGCCCCACCATTCGCTACGTCGCTTCGGTCGCCCCCGAGCTGGTCGCTTCCGCCACCAGCGTGGGCGGGGTCAACCATGGCTCTGAGATTGCCGACCTGGTGCGGGCCAAGGTGACGCCGGGCTCGGCGGCCGAAGGTCTGGCGGTGGCCGCCGCCTCGGCCCTGTCCGGGGTCATCTCGCTGCTCTCCGGGGGCAGCCAGCTGCCGCAGGATCCCCTCGCCGCCCTCGACGCCCTCACCAGCACCGGCGCCCAGCACTTCAACCAGCGCTATCCGGAAGGGCTGCCGAGCCAGCATTGCGGCGAAGGGCCCATGCAGGCCGCCAACGGGGTCTACTACTTTTCCTGGAGCGGACGCGGCACCATGACCAACATCCTGGATCCGGTGGATCCGGCGCTGGCGCTGACCGGCAGCTTCTTCAAGGAGCCCAGTGACGGCCTGGTCGGGGTATGCAGCAGCCACCTCGGCAAGGTGATCGGTACCCACTACCGCATGAACCATCTGGACGAGGTGAACCAGTCGTTCGGCATTCGCCACCTGTTCGAGACCGACCCGGTCAACCTCTATCGCCAGCACGCCAACCGCCTGCAGAGGCTGGGACTATGAACAGGGCATGGCTGATGGCCGCTCCGCTGGCGGCGGCCCTGCTGCTGGGGGGCTGGAAGTATTGGCCCTCCGCTGACGCAACCGCCCCTTCGCCGCAACATGCCGGGCCCGCTTCCCCTCTGGTCAGGCAGGCCGCACCGCCGTCGGATAAGTCCTCGCTGCAGGCCCGCCATGAAGCCTTTCTCGGGGCTGAGGGCAGCCTGACGGTGCCGACGGATCCGGGCCTGGCCAGCTTGCAGAAGCTGTTCGACGAGCGCGAACAGTTGCGCAGGCAGCGCTTCACCCCGGCCGAGCAGGAGCAGCTGTTTGCCGAGGACAGGCTGATGGAGCAGTGGACCCTGCGCCGCAAGGCGCTGGCGGAGTCCAGCGATGCCGACAAGCCGCTGCTGGCGAGCGAGCTGGAGCTCTGGCTGGCGGAGCAGCCCCAGTGGTTTCGGGAGGCGGAGGCCAACAGCCGCCTGCTCGGCGATCTGCAGGCTCTGGAGCAACTCCCCGCAGCCGGGCGTGACGCAGCACTGCGCGAACAGTTGGGACCGGAGGCGGCAGACCGGTTGCTCCAGCTGGCAGAGAGCCAGCAGGGGTTCGAGCAGCAGCTGGCCGGCTATCTGGCAGAGATCAGGCCCCTGCCTGCCGAGGCCCGGGTCAGCCAGCAGCCGGAGATCCTGGCACGCTGGTTCGAGCCCGGTCAGTGGCGACGGGTGGAGGCCCTCACCCGGCTCACCCTGGGCGAGCAGTAACCGGCATGAAAAAGGGGCCCGCAAGTGGGCCCCCATTCTTTGACGCTGCCGCCCTTACTGCGGCTTGTTGGCACCCGGCAGCGGCTGCCAGGTGAGGCGAGTCACCCGGTTGCCCTGCACCTCGCAGGTGAGGCAGAGATCCTGCCACCCCTTATCCTGGCGCAGGGAAACCTCTCCCTTGATGCCCTCTGCACTCCTCTTGAGTTTGGCCGGCTCGAAGGTCACCTTGTCACCTCCGGCGAGCGCCATCAGCTTGCCATTGCAGAGCCACTGGGCGAGCTCCGCCCCCTTGAGCTTGACGCCCCCCTTGTCAGCCTTCTCCTCGGCGGTGCTCGGTGCAAACAACCCGCCCAGCTCGGCCGCCCGTCTGGTCAGCCAGGCTTCCCGCTGCTGCATGCTCATCTTGCTGACAAACTCCGCAGGCTGCCCCTTGTCGTCCAGCCATTGGGTCAGCTTGCCACTGTCATCGAAGGCGAACTGGGCGGCGGGCTCCTTCACCCCGAACAGCTTGCCGCCCTTGAAGTAGTAACGGCTCTCCCCTTCCTGTTTGCCCTGCTCGTTCAGGATGGGCACGGCGATGATGACGGGCGTGCCGTCGACCCAGGCCTTGATGTCAACGCCATCGTGGCTGAACAAGCGGGTATCGAGGGCGCTGTCGGCCCCCTTCTCCATCAGGGTGAACTGCTCGGCCAGGGAGGCGGCGAATGAAGGCAGGGAGCAGAGTCCCAGTCCCAAGCCGAGGCTCAGGGCGATCGCGGTTGTGCGCATAAGTGTCCTGTGGTGGGCCAGAAGGCCGGATTAACTCTCTACCAGCCAGACCCTCAGTCCCTCCCGGTGAGCCTCGCTCAAAGGGATGGACTGCCGGGTCCGGTAGTCAAAATGGATCAGGGTCGTCTCGGCGGTCACCGCCAGCTCGCCGCCCTGCCAGGCTTCCTGCCAGAGCGTGAAGGAGCTGGTACCGATACGCCGCACGCCGGTCTTGATCGACACCATCTGGCCATAGAACAGCTCCCGTTTGAATTGCACCGTGTAGCCCGCGATGATCAGATGCCAGTCATGCACATCCAGCTCGGGCGAGAAGAGGCGAAACAGGGGATCACGGGCCGATTCAAACCAGACCGCCGGCACCGTGTTGTTGATGTGGCCGAGGGCGTCCGTCTCTTGAAAACGGGGTTGGATCTGCATTTCCAGCATGGATGTCGACTCCTTGTCGTAGGACCGCGCACAGGCTAGCGCGCCAACCCGTCCGACTCAAGCGTCCCTGCCTGGGGGTGAGAGCCACCGCCGGTTTCCGGCTCCTGCGCCACCTGCTCGGGCTTTAACCAGGCGCTGCGAAAATCGAACCAGCCGAGGGCCGTCATGCGCACGCCGTGCACGCCGACCCGGCTCTCCAGCTCCAGCCAGTGGTGAAACAGCGGCACGAACCAGCTCTGGCGCTGCACCTCGGCCAGCAGGGCGCGGGGGCCGGGCTCTTCACCATGGGCGCGCCACTGCGTCAATCCCTGCCACAGGGCCTGCTGGCCGCCCCACACCCGGCGCAGCAAGGGGGTACCCTGAAGCCAGGCGTAAGGGGCGAAGGCGTGTTCATGCTCCAGGTTGAGGGTGCCGAACCAGAGATCCACATCTTCATCCTCCCCGCTCACCCAGCGCCCGTAGTCCAGGGTACGCACCTCGAGCTGGATCCCCTGCTCTGCCAGCAGGCTGCTCATGGCGCTGGCGCACTCGTTGAACTCCAGATGCTGGTTGAAGCAGGCCAGTACCAGCCGAGCTGGCAGGCTGACCGGGCCGGGCTCGGGAAGAGGCAGGCTCTCGCGCCAGTGGGGCAGGAGGCCCAATGCGCTGGTCCAGCCCCGCTGCAGCTCGGGGGCCACCCGGGCCATCAGGGCGATGGGGTTGAGCAGCCGGGTCAGCCACTGGCGCAGGGCCGGGTCCTGCAGGGGGGCCGATCTGTCGTCCTGCAGCAGGAAGTAGCAACCGGATTCCAGTTCTGACTCCCCGCGCATGGAGCCAAGCTCCGGGGTGTCGCTGCCCAGCCTGACGTGGCTCTCCAGTCGTTCCGCCAGCTCCGGCAGCATCCAGATGTCGATCTCGTCGAGCAGGGCCCGCAGCCCGAAGTAGTCGTCGAATGCTTCGAGGCACAGGTGCAGGGGATCATTGGCGCTCACCCGATAGGGGCCGGTGCCCACCGGCTGCAGGGCGAAATTCGCCTCCCCCTTGAGCTCCCGCGGTAGGATGGCCGCCACCGGCTCGGCCAGCAGGTGCGGCAGCAGAGGGTCCGGGCTGTCGAGATGGATGTCCAGGGTACGCGGCCAGCGGCTCTCCAGCCGTGCCAGATGAGCGAAAAGCGGGCGATCCCGCAAGGCCTGCAGGCTCTCCATCACATCCTCCACCACCAGTTCGCGGCCATGGTGAAAGCGCACCACGGGGCGCAGATAGAAGCGCCAGTGACAGGGGGCCAGACACTCCCAGTGATGGGCGAGATCCCCCTCGATTTCCCCATTTTCCTCGTTTCGCCGGGTCAGACCGTTGAAGATCTGGCGGCTCAGGTGAATTTCGGAGCGGCGCAAGGGCGCGGTGGGCAACAGACCGGGCAGGGGCCGGTAGTAGGGCACCCGCAGGATCTGGCGCCCCTCCCGGGTGGCCTGGCCGAGCTGCTCGATAAGCAGCGGGGTGAGCAGATCCAGGCGATCTTCGGCCAGCCGCACCGCCTGCGCCAGCTGGCCCTGACTCAGCAGATCCCGCAATCGGCGCCGGGTCAGGCTCTCCTGGTTGTCGAGCAGGGTGAGGCGGGAGCGCCGCCCCCGCCCTGCCTCTGCCGTCCAGCAAAGCCAGCCCTGCCCTTCCATGCGGCGCAGCAGCAGGCGTGCATTGCGCGTGGTGCAGCAGAGCAGATCCGCCACCTCGGCGAGGCTGATTTCCCGCTCGTCGCAGCCAAGCTGCTGGGTGAGCCGTTGAAATTGCTGATAAAGGCGGGTGGTAGGCATAAAAGAGGAAATCCTGTCTCTGAAAGTCATCAGTTTTTACTTCCGCATTTTAGCTCAATACTGCTGGCGAACGTGAGAACCACTGCACAGGAGCACCATCATGAGCCATGCCAACCCCCTCAAACCGAACCGGATCCAGCAAACCCTTCGTCGCTACTTCCTGAGGATCCTGCCCCGCCCTCTGACGCTGGTCGAAGATCCCATGGCGCAGCTCAACCGCCTGATGCAGTGGGACATGCACCAGATAGACGACAGGGAGTATCGCCGCCGTCTCTGAGGTCGCCGTCACAGACGCCATCCGGTCACCGCCATCCCCCGGCATTGCTTTGCCGGAATGGGTGGTTTACATCGGCGCTGGGCCTGATAGATTGGACGTCTATCCATCCATAATGGTGACATCCAACAAGGAGTGTGTGATGAAAGATGCGACCCTGGCCCTGCACCACGGCTTTTCCAGCGATCCCGCCACCAAGGCGGTGGCCGTGCCCATCTACCAGACGGTGGCCTACGAGTTCGAGAGCGCCCAGCACGGGGCGGACTTGTTCAATCTGGCGGTGCCGGGCAACATCTACACCCGCATCATGAACCCCACCAACGATGTGCTGGAGCAACGGATGGCCGCGCTGGAAGGGGGCATCGCCGGCCTGGTGGTCTCGGCGGGTTCCGCCGCCATCACCTACGCCATCCAGGCGCTGGCCGCCGCCGGTGACAACATCGTCTCCACCCCCCAACTCTATGGCGGCACCTACACCCTGTTCGCCCACATGCTGCCAAGTTTCGGGGTCGAGGTGCGCTTCGCCAAGGATGACAGTGCCGAGGCCATCGCCGCCCTCATCGATGACAAAACCAAGGCGGTTTACTGCGAGAGCATCGGCAACCCGGCCGGCAACATCGTCGATCTGGCGGCCTTCGCCAAGGTGGCCCACGCCCGTGGCGTACCGCTCATCGTCGACAACACGGTCGCCACTCCGGTCTTGTGCAAACCCATCGAACACGGCGCCGACATCGTGGTGCACAGCCTGACCAAATATGTCGGCGGCCACGGCAACTCCCTGGGGGGCGTCATCGTCGACTCGGGCAAGTTCCCCTGGGCGGATCACGCCGAGCGCTTCCCCCAACTGACCCAACCCGAGCCTTCTTATCACGGGGTGGTCTACACCGAGGCCTTCGGCCCGGCGGCCTTCATCGGCCGGGTGCGCACCGTGCCGCTGCGCAATACCGGGGCGGCGCTGGCGCCGATGAACGCCTTCCTGCTGCTGCAAGGGCTGGAAACCCTGAGCCTGCGCATGGAGCGCCACGTGGACAACGCTCTGCGGGTGGCCCACCACCTCAAGCACCACCCCAAGGTGGCCTGGGTCAGCTACGCCGGTCTGCCGGGTCACCCCCACTACCCGCTGGCGGAGAAGTACATGGCCGGTCGCCCCTCGGCCATCCTCTCCTTCGGCCTGAAGGACGGCTACGAGGCGGGTGTGCGCTTCTACGATGCCCTCAAGATCTTCAAGCGGCTGGTCAACATCGGCGACGCCAAGTCCCTGGCCTGCCACCCCGCCTCCACCACCCATCGCCAGTTGAGCGAAGAGGAGCAGGCCAAGGCTGGAGTGAAACCTGAGATGATCCGGCTGTCAGTGGGAATCGAAGCCATCGAGGACATACTGGCGGATCTGGATCAGGCGCTGGAGGCCTGAGTCAATAGACGAAGGAGCGGGCACCACGCCCGCTCTTTTTCATCCATCAGTGAACCTGCTGCCGGGGCGCTGCGTATCACCGCCTTCCGTCACTGCGTCGAGGTTTCCATGATAGTCCTGCACCACCTGAACAAATCCCGCTCCCAGCGCATCATCTGGCTGCTTGAAGAGCTGGGCCTGCCCTATGAGATCAAGGCCTACCAGCGCGATGCCGCCACCTTTCTGGCGCCGCCCGAGCTCAAGGCCATCCACCCCCTCGGCAAGTCGCCGGTCATCGAGTTCGACGGCCGGGTGCTGGCAGAATCCGGTGCCATCACCGAGTACCTGATCGCCCGCCACGCCCCACAACGGCTGGCACCGGCTCAAGATAGCCCCGACTATGCCGAATACCTGCAGTGGCTCCACTTCGCCGAGAGCTCCGGCATTCTGCCGCTGCTGCTCGATATGTTCGTGCGCAAGGATGGCAGCCCGATGCGCTTCCTGCCGGACTACGCCAAAGCCGAGTGCGCCAAGGTGCTGGGTTATCTCGATGAGGTGCTGGCAAACCGCCGTTACCTGGTGGCCGATCGCCTCACCGGCGCCGACATCCTGAACTCCTTCCTGGTGGATCTGCTGGCCCAGAGCGGCCAGCTGGCCCAGTTCCCGCATCTGCAGGCCTACTGGCAGCGACTCAACACTCACCCGGCCCGCCAGAAGGCGGCAGCCCTGGAGCGCGAGCTGGACCGCAGCGCCGAATAAACGGCGGTGCCCCGGTGACACCCTGCAAAACGCCCCGATGATCGGGGCGTTCTCTTTTCCGGCCGTCAGCCAGATGATCAGAGTGCGTGAGAGAGGATCCTGGCCGCACTTATTGTCCAGATCGCCCCTTGGCCAAGGGCCTCAGGCCTAGAGGGCGTGAGAAAGGATCCGCGCCACTCTGATTGCGAGACGCGAGTCCCCTGACTTAAAGCGCGTGGGAAAGGATCCTGGCTACCTTGTCGGGATCAATGTCCTGCTGCTCCCCGAGGGCGGTCAGCCCGAAACGCTTGAGGTTGGAGCAGATACCGGGGATGCAGCCCTCGTTCAGCCCGTAGTCGGCAAGCCGGGTACCCACCCCCATCTGCTGGAAGAACTGCTCGGTGCGGATGATGGCCTCCTCGATCCGCAGTGCCTTGTCCTCGCGGCTGGAGTGCCATACTCGCTCGGCGAACTGGGCCAGCTTCTCCTGCTTCTGGGCCGATTGCTCGCGCAGCAGGGAGGGCAACACCACTGCCAGGCTCTGGGCATGATCCAGCCCGTGCAGGGCGGTGAGCTGGTGACCGATGGCGTGGGTGGACCAGTCCTGGGGCACGCCACGACCGATGAGGCCGTTGAGCGCCAGGCTGGCCGCCCACATCAGGTTGGCACGCACCTGGTAGTTGGTGGGCTCCGCCAGCGCCCGCGGGCCGTTGTCCACCAGCACCTGCAACAGCCCTTCCGCCAGCCGGTCCTGTACCTCTCCCCCCACCGGGAAGGTGAGGTACTGCTCGAGGATGTGGACGAAAGCATCCACCACGCCATTGCCCACCTGGCGCGGCGGAAGGCTGTAGGTGGTGGCGGGATCCAGCACCGCAAACACCGGTTGCACCAGCGGATTGTAGAAGGAGAGCTTGGCCTCCCCCCGGCTCACCACGGCGGCGGGGTTGCTCTCCGAACCGGTGGCCGGCAGGGTCAGCACACAACCTAGCGGCAGCGCCCCCTTGATGGGGGCCTTGTCCCGCAGGATCTCCCAGGGATCGTCCCCCTCGAAGCAGGCAGCGGCGGCCACGAACTTGGTGCCATCCACCACGGAACCGCCACCCACCGCCAGCAGGAAGTCGATGCGCTCGCGCTTGACCAGAGCCACCGCCTCCATCAGCTGATCGTACTGGGGGTTGGCGCCGATGCCGGGAAACTCCAGCCACTCCCGGCCCGCCAGCGCCTGGGTCAACTGCTCATAGACCCCGTTCTGCTTGATGCTGCCACCCCCGTAGAGCACCAGCAGACGGCTGCCGGCCGGGATCAGCTCGGGCAGCCTGGCGATCTGGCCTTCACCAAAGCAGATGCGGGTGGGATTGGCATATTGGAAGTTGTACACGGCAGAGCCCTCGGTTGATTGCATGCCGGGGAATTGTGCGCCTGCCGTGCCATCAGGTCAAAAACGGGAGCCTGTCGTCAAAAATACGATGCCAGCCTGCCGATGCCGGGCGCTCCTGCCCGGCTTTGCTATGTTGATAGCGGGCAGACGAGTTCGTCGCCCCCTCAAACCCCTCCCGGGGTCCCTTTCCCACTCACAGGGTATCTATCATGAAACTGAAGCACGCCTGGATTGCGGGTGCCCTCACCCTCTGTGCCCCTCCCCTGCTCTATGCCGCAGAGGTCACCACCCATGTGGCCGTGGCCCCCGGACAAGCCAGTCTGGCCGAAGAACTGACGGCCAGGGCAACCGTCACCGCCATCGACCTGGCCACCCGCAAGGTCAGCCTGAAAAATGCCGAAGGGCAGACCCTGGACCTGATCGCCGGGGAGGAGGTGACCAACCTTCCCCAGCTCAAGGTGGGAGATGTCGTGGCCTTGAGATATCTGCAACTGCTGGACCTGACCCTGCTCAAGGGCACCGCCGGGGTGAGAAAACGGGTGGTGGAAGTAGAAGGGGGCAAGGCGGCCGCCGGGGAGAAACCCGCTGCCGGCGCCGGCATGCAGGTAACCATCTATGCCGACGTCATCGACGTGGACAAGGCGCACCAGACCATCCGGGTCAAGGGGGTCGACCATACCCTGACCCTCAAGGTGCAGGATCCGGCCCAGTTCGCCCTCATCGCCAAGGGGGACCAGATCAAGGCCGTGCAGACCACCGCCATCGCCATCGGGATCGCCCCCCAGAGTCCCTGAGCCCTGACCACGGCCTGCCAGCACCGTGGCAAGGGGGCAACCCCTTGCCTTTAACGCCCAAGGATTTCCGTTTGAATCACATCATGCCTGGGAGGCGGATTTGCCGGTGAGGCGATCCATGGCCTCCTTGAGCATGGCATCGCGCTGCGCGGCCAGGTCCTTGCTCTGCGTTTCGCGCTCCTCGGCAGAGAGCGTCTTGTCATCCGCTATCCCCTTGAGCTGACGCTCGAGATCGTCAAATTTTTTGCGATCAAAGCCCAGGGCCTTGTCCACCATCTGCTGCACCCGCGCATCCTTGACGCCACCGGTCAGGACTGTGTTCTTGCCGTTCCTGGCCAGATGCTCGTAGGTCAGCGCCTGCTGCGCCTTGCCGGTCAGCACCTGACTGGAGAGGCTGACCTGCTGAGACCAACCGCTCTGCTTGTCGTCGCTGTCGCTGAGGGTCGCCAGGGCACGGTTCTGGGACGCGCTCTGGGCAAGTTGATGACCATAGGGTTTGATATCCATGAAGGCTCCACGCTCACTGCCGGCCTCGCCGGCTCCGGGGATGGGTTCCCCGCCATGGGCCGGAGACAGCAAATTGCAGGCCAACTTGAGTACCCCCCTCTTCCGATGGTTCAGCACGGGTCACAGCACGCCTCCTTCTGCACTCCATGACGAGTGCGACCAGATCCATCAAAAAAGGCGCCCGAAGGCGCCTCTTGTGGACAGAAGTCGGCTCGTCATGACATCAGCGACGGCTGATGTGGAGCGGACCGAAGGTCTGGGCCACCGGCATGATCTCGATGCTGTTGATGTTGACGTGGGCAGGCTGCTCGCTGATCCAGAGTACGGTATTGGCGATGTCTTCCGGCAGGATGGCCTGCACCCCCTGATAGACGGTGGCCGCCTTGGCGTCGTCGCCGTGGAAGCGCACGTTGGAGAACTCGGTGCCGCCACACAGGCCGGGCTCCACGTTGGTGACACGCACCGCCGTGCCCGCCAGATCCGCACGCAGGTTGAGGCTGAACTGCTTCACGAACGCCTTGGTCGCGCCGTAGACGTTGCCGCCCGGATAGGGGTAGGTCCCTGCGATGGAGCCGATGTTGATGACGTGGCCGCGGTTGCGCGCCACCATGCCCGGCAACAGCAACCGGGTGATCAGAGCCAGGCCGCTGATGTTGGTGGCGATCATCTGCTCCCAGTCTTCCAGATCCGCCTTGTGGGCAGGCTCCAGCCCCAGTGCCAGGCCGGCGTTGTTGACCAGCAGGTCCACCTGTTGCCATTCGGTCGGCAGCGCCTCGATGGCGGCGCGGGTGGCAGCCTTGTCCTGGACATCGAACACCAGGGGCAGGAACTGCTCGCCCAGCTCCTCGGTCAGGGCGGCCAGCCGTTCGCCGCGGCGCCCGGTGCCGATCACCCGGTGGCCTGCGCTCACCAGCAGGCGGCTGATGGCCTCACCAAAGCCGGACGAGGCGCCCGTTACCATTGCAATCATGTGAACCTCCATTGTTATTTGTCTTCTTGAAAAATCAGCACGTTATATGTCGCGTTTCCCCAGCTTTCGCCATGCGAACACCGCCAGATGCAGCAGGAAGAGACCCGAGCCCCCCAGCGCAAACAGCAGGCCGGTCAGGGCGTTGACCGAGGTATCGGCGCCGCACCACCACCAGACCAGCCAGCCGACGACCCCGATGAGAAAGGTCTGGGCGGCGCAGACCGGGCAGCGCCCGAGCTTGGCCCTGATGGCCGTGGCCAGGCAATCCTCGCAACTCATGATGGCTCCTGCCGCTCATCCCCCAGCGCCAGCACCAGGCGGTGGGCATGCTGGCCGGGCCCGTAATAATCGGGCAGCCGTACCCCGGGGCGAAACCCCAGCCCCTGATAGAGGGTCCTGGCTTCTGGGTTGGCGTCGGCGACCTCGAGGCGAATCGCCCCCCAGCCGGCCTCGCGCCCTTCCCGGATCACCTGCTCCAGCAGGCGGCGTGCCCACCCCTGACGGCGGACGGTCCAGCGGATGGCGAGGGTCTGGATGATGAGACGATCCCAGCCTTTGTGCTCCAGCACGCTCAAATAGCCCATCACCTGCGCCTTCTCGTCTTGCAGCAGCAGGGTGCGCCCCTTGGCCTGATTGAGCAGATAGTGCCAGCGGCTGCGGCCGAAGGCGACCTCGGGGGGAAAACAGTAGCGTTCCAGCTTCACGATGGCGCCCAAATCATCGGCTCGGGCGGCGCGCACGGTCAACACGGGGAGTCCTTGTTCGGTTATTTATCCTCAGCACCAGAAATGCGACTTGTATCACAAGTTACCAAGGCAGAATATTAGGCACTGTAACCTCTTGTTTCCCCTCGCGCCATTGTCGTGCTTGTCGGTGCATCGAAGCCCACTGGGGATCCTGCCGTTTCTGGCAGTCCTTTCTGTGGAGCCTGAAAATATGAGTACCTATGTCATCGTCGAGGAGCCGGGCGACTGGCCCTGCCATGCCGACTATCTGCTGACCGCCCGCACCTACCTGCAACACGGTCTGCCCACCACAGGGGGGCGTCCGCGCATCATCAACCTCTGCCGCAGCCTGGAACACCTGGGGGCCGGTTATTACTGCTCCCTGCTGGCCCAGGCCCGCGGCCACCACTGCCTGCCGGGATTGCAGGCCATCAGCAGGCTGCAACCCCAGCAGCCTCCCGCCAAGCTGTGGCGCAAATTGCAGGGCTGGCTGGCCCAGCAGAGCGAAGACAGGATCCGGGTGCGCGCCATCTTCGGCCAGTGCGAACAGAGCGAGCTGGCGGGGCTCGCCCGCTATTACTACGGCCTGAGCCAGTTGCCGCTGCAGGAGCTGACCCTCAAGCGCGGTCGCCACGGCTGGTCGGTGCGCCAGCAGGAGAGCCTGTCACCGCTGGCGCTGAGCCCGAGCGAGAAGACGCTGATGGTGCAGCACGCCCAGGCGCTGGTGGGCACGGGGGACGAGGAGCAGACGGCGCCACGTTACCAGCTCGCCATCCTGGTCGACCCCAACGACGGCCGCGCCAGCAGCGATGCCCTGGCGCTGGAGCGTTTCATCAAGGCGGCCGCTGCCCAGGGGATCCAGGCCGAGATCCTGCCTCCCTCGGCCATAGAGCGGTTGCCGGAGTTCGACACCCTCTGGCTGCGCGCCGAGACCGCGGTCGGTCACTACACCTTCGAGTTTGCCCGCCGCGCCGAGCAGCTCAAGATGCCGGTCATCGACAGCTCCCGTGCCATCCTCGCCTGCAGCAACAAGCTCTATCTCTACGAGCTGATGGTGCGCAGCGGCGTGCCCATGCCCCCCACCACCGTCGTGACCCGCCGCGGCCGCCAGCATGTGGACGAACTGGTGCAGCGCCTCGGTCTGCCGCTGATGGTGAAGATCCCCGACGGCGCCCAGGGGCGCGACCTCGCCATGGCCAGCGATGACATCCAGCTCGCCCGCCTGCTGGACGAGGGGCTGGCCCGCTCCGCCCTGCTGCTGGTCCAGAGCCGGATCCCTGCCGAGTTCGACTGGCGCATCGGCTTTCTCGACGGCTCGCCGCTGTTCGCCTGCCGCCGCTACCGACCCGAACCCGGCAACCGCATCCGTCGCCGCAAACACCCCCTCGACATGAGCCGCATCGAGGCGCTGCCCCTCAGCGACGTGCCGGAGCGGGTGCTGCAAACCGCCCGCCGCGCCGTGCACCAGCTAGGCAACGGCCTGTTCGGGGTGGATCTGCGCCAGCAGGGTCAGGGCTGCGTGTTGCTGGAAATCATCGACAACCCCTGGATACGTGGCGATATTGAAGACAGGGAGGCAAAGGACCTCTACGAGCGCCTCGCCCGGGCCTTCCGCCAGCGGCTGGAGAACCGGGGGCAGAGCGCGACAGGATAACAAGCATCGCGAGCAGAGGTGGATATGATGACAATGCAGTGGTGGGACATCGCGCCCCTTGGCTGGGAGAACATCCTGGTCTGTCTGGTGTGTGGCACCCTGGTGGGGCTGGAGCGGCAGCTTCGCGGCAAGCCGGTGGGGATCCGCACCTCTTCCCTCATCGTGCTCGGCACCTACTGTTTTCTCGCTATCGGCGCCGCCGTCAGTCCTCAGGGCGCCGATCAGGCGCGGGTGCTGGGTCAGCTCATCACCGGGGTCGGCTTTCTCGGGGCCGGGGTCATGATGACCCGGGATGGTCAGGTGCTGGGGGTGACCTCCGCCGCCGCCATCTGGATGCTGGCCGCCCTCGGCGCCCTCATCGGCATGGACATGCTGCATCAGGCGCTGCTGCTCACCGTCGTCACCCTCTCCATCCTGGTGGGGGTGGACTATCTGGAAGCCAGCTTCAAGAGCCTGCGCCGCGGGGTGCACAACCGGCTGGAACACTGGCGCCACGGGGCCGAGCCCTCGGTCTCTTCCCGCCGGGACGATCTGGGCAGCGGCATCGAGAAGTAAGCCGCCACCATGAAAAAGGGCTCCATCATGGAGCCCTTTTTGTTGCCTGCCTCCCTCAGCGCACCAGCAGGAAGCGGCCAGTGAGGGGTGGCAAGTCCACCGTCACGCTGCTGCCACCGATGGCCAGATTCTCGCCGCTCTGCAGATCCACCAGGGCGCTGCCGCTGCGCAGCTTGCCGACCGGCACCGCGTAGCTCTGGGGCGTGGTGGAGACGTTGAGCAGGTAGACTACTTGCTCGCCAGCCGTCTGCTTGATGTCGCCATAGACGCTCCCCTCGGCCACCAGCTTGACCCGCTCCCCCTGATAGAGGGCCGGGTGCCCGGCGCGCAAGGCCAGCAGATCGCTCAGCCACTGCTTGAGCTCGGCCTGCTCGCTGCTCGGCACGAAGCCGGTGACACCGGGAACCTTGCCATCGCTGCGGGCCACGTGATCATCGCAGAGCCCCTGGGCCGCACAGTCGCCCCCCACCTGACTGGCAAAGCCAGGCACCTCGTCGCCAAACTCCTCGCCATAGTAGAAGGTAATGGGACCGGAGCGGGCGGCCATGAAGCTGAAGGCCGCCTTGTGGCGTTGCCAGTAGTCCGCCCCATTGAAGTTGCCCCGCTCCAGCAGATCGCCGAAGCGCACCAGATCGTGGTTGCCCAGCATCAGGTTGGGCATGGCGTGGTCCGGGTAGTTCTCCACCTTGTTCCAGCTGGCGTCGAGCACGCTGGCCCCCTGCCCGCCCTTGCCGGACTCTTCCACCGCCAGCGCCTGTACCAGGCCGTAGCGCAGGGGGAAGTCGAACGCCGAAGAGAGCGCCGGGTTGTCGCTCGGGCCATAGGCCTGGGCGCGGATCTCGTCGGCGCCCTTCCACACTTCCCCCACCATGTAGCCGAGGGTGCCCCACTGCTGGCCGGCGGCCTTGCGCGCCGCGCTGGCCTGCGCCACTTCGCTGCGAATGGCGCGCCAGTCATCCAGCCCCAACTGATAAGCCTGATCGAGGCGCCAGCCGTCGATGCCGTACTGCTCGACCCAGTAACGGGCCACCTCCTTGAAGTAGGCCAGACTCTCGGGCTGGCCGTAATCCACCAGCTGACCCGGGTAGCCTGCGCCGCCGCTCTTGAGGGCAGGCAGCCGCCCCTCTGGTGAAGGCTTGCTCACCCCCACCTTGTTGACGTGGCCGAACACCCCGTCGAGGAAGACATAGAGCCCGCGCTGGTGCGCCCCGTCCACCAGTTTTTTAAGCTGGGCGTTGCTGCCGAAGTTGGGATCCACGTTGAAGAAGTCGCAGGCGAAGTAGCCGGTGGCATCCAGCCGGTCGTCCCCGGCCTGGCCGGCGCAGGAGTCAAACACCGGCGTGAGCCAGATGGCGTTGACGTTGAGGCTCTTGATGTGGTCGAGGCTGTCGATGATCCCCTGCAGATCGCCGTTGTGCCGGGAGGGGCCGTAGCCGACGCCGTAGTTGGCGCTGCCGTCGCCGTCGACGAAGGACTCCACCATCACCTGGTAGGTGCGCAGGTTGCAGGCTGGCTGATCATTGCCATAGCAGGCGCGACTGGCCGACGCGGGGGGCGGATTGACCACCGGGGGCTGGGGGTCGCTGCTGCCACCGCCTCCCCCGCTGCCGCAAGCCGTCAGTAACAGGGCGGCCCCGATGAGGCCGCCACGACGCAACGTTCCTTGTTTCATTGTTATGTTCCCGCTGTGGTGGATGGGCGCCCAAAGCGCCGCACTGGGGTCATGATAACGACCTGACCGACGCGGGTCTGTGACTGAAAACGTTACCTGACTCAACGAGTTAGCATGTCAGAAGCGATGCATGTTGCGATCGGGGAAGGCGGCGCGCTCGTCGATGGGCAGGATCAGGTGGTAGACCTCGTGGGCCGCCAGGGTGAAGCCCGAGGGCCATGCCAGTTGATGGCGATGATCGATGAAGACACGGGCGAAGCGACGCTCGGTCTCCATGGCCGCAAACAGCGGCTGGCCGCGCCAGGGGGTGAGATCCAGCACGCCTGTGGTGCCGTCGGAGAGCACCACGAACAGAGACCAGCCCTGCATATATTCCACATCGATGAAGACCGGCATCCCTTCGGCTCCGATTGAGAAATCCGGCGCCATTATAGGCACGACCATTGTCTTGATGTGCCAGCAGGATCACAGTTTCCCCAGCGTTTTATGCTCTCTTCGAACCCTGCATCCCGTCACAAAAAAATCATAAAACGTGCCAACTTCTCCATTTATACCCCATGCCCATGCAACCTTTGCCAGGCGCCACTGTCATACTCCTGCACCATAACAACAATGCGCCCGGGGACTGGGCGCAAACAGGTTTGCAGGAACAATATGACCACCATCAAACAATGGCTGGGACCGGTTTGGCCCATCGCCGTCTTTTCATTGATCGCGCTCATCTCCCTGACCGTCAGCCGCCTTGGCCTGGGGCTCTGGCAACTGGAACGGGTGGATGCCGTCTCTGGCTGGCAGGAGATGCTGCTGCAAGGCATTCGCGTCGACATTGCCACCCTCTGCTGGGTCTGGGGCGTACCCGCCGTCTTGACCCAGTTGCTGGCCGGGCCCCACGCGCCGGGGCGGCTCTGGATGCAGCTTATCCGGATCTGGCTCACCCTGGGGCTCTGGCTGATGCTCTTTCTCGAGATCTCCACTCCCGCCTTCGTCACCGAATACGGGGTACGCCCCAACCGCCTCTATGTGGAGTACCTCATCTATCCGAAGGAGGTGCTCTCCATGCTGTGGGCTGGCCGCAAGGGCGAGCTGCTGCTGGCCGTGATCTTCAGCGGCGCCGTGCTGGGCGGTGGCTGGTGGCTGAGCGGCCGCCTGGTGCGTGACCTAAGCTTCCCCCGCTGGTACTGGCGCCCCGCCTTCGCCCTGCTGATCCTCGCCGTCGGCTTCCTCGGCGCCCGCTCCAGTCTCGGCCATCGCGCCCTGAATCCGGCCATGGTGGCCTTTGCCGACGATCCCCTGGTCAACGCCCTCACCGTCAACTCCGCCTACTCCCTCTTCTTTGCCATCAAGCAGATGGGGGCCGAGGAGGACGCCAGCCAGTTTTACGGCAAGATGGCTGACCATCAGGTACTCGACATAGTCCGCGAGGAGAGCGGTCGCCCTCTCGGCGATTTCACCTCTGCCGATCTGCCAAGTCAGACCTTCAACACGGCCAGCTACCAGGGCAAGCCCAAAAACCTGGTGATCCTGCTGCAAGAGAGTCTGGGGGCCCAGTTCGTCGGCTCCCTCGGCGGCCTGCCGCTCACCCCGAACATCGATGCCTTGTCGAAAGAGGGTTGGGCGTTCGAGCAGCTCTACGCCACCGGTACCCGTTCGGTACGCGGCATCGAGGCGGTGCTCACCGGCTTCACGCCGACCCCGGCCCAGGCCGTGGTCAAGCTCGGCAAGAGCCAGACCAACTTCTTCACCATCGCCGACCTGCTCAAGCAGCGAGGCTATGACACCAGCTTCATCTATGGTGGCGAGAGCCACTTCGACAACATGCGCAGCTTCTTCCTCGGCAATGGCTTCACCACCATCGTCGAGCAGAAGGACTTCAAGAACCCGGTGTTCGAGGGATCCTGGGGCGCCTCGGATGAAGATTTGATGGCCAAGGCCAACGAGACCTTCGCGGCGCTGCACAAGGAGGGCAAACCCTTCTTCAGCCTGGTGTTCAGCTCCAGCAACCACGATCCCTTCGAATTCCCCGACAACCGCATCGCCCTGTACGAGCAGCCCAAGCAGACCCGCAACAACGCCGCCAAGTACGCGGACTACGCCGTCGGCGAGTTCTTCAAGAAGGCCAGGGCATCGGACTACTGGAAGGACACCCTGTTCCTGGTCATCGCCGATCACGACAGCCGGGTCGGGGGAGCCAGCCTGGTGCCCATCCCCCGCTTCCACATCCCGGGGGTCATTCTGGGGGACGGCATAGCACCGAGAAAGGACCCCCGCATCGTCAGCCAGATCGACATGGCCCCGACCCTGCTCTCCCTCATGGGCATCAGTGCCGACTACCCCATGCTGGGCAAGGATCTCACCCGCATGCCCGCCGACTGGCCGGGACGCGCCATTATGCAGTACGACAAGAACTTCGCCCTGATGCGCGGCAAGGACGTGGTGATCCTGCAGCCCGAGCGGGCGCCGGAAGGCTTCATCTACGAGGATGCGACCGAAACGCTCACCCCGGCGCAGCAGCCGGACACCATGAAAGATGCCGCCCTGGGGCTGGTCCTGTGGGGCAGCCTGGCCTATCAGCAGGGGCTCTACCGGACGGCGCAGGACAGCCGGCTGGCTCTCAACTGAGGAACCGCCCACAAAAAAACCGCCCTCGGGCGGTTTTTTCTTGCGGCTAGCCCCGTCAGGGGTGGGGGAAGCAGGGAAGCGAGCGGCTGAACCTGTGCTCGAACACCAGGGAGGTCTCGAGGTGCACCACCTCTTCCCGGGAGGTGAAGTGATCGAAGACGAAATTGCGCAGGTGTTCGGTATCGGAGACGCACAGGTGCACCAGGAAATCATCCTTGCCGCCCATGTGGAACAGGCTGATCACCTCGGGCAGGGCCAGGATGGCGTCGCGAAACGCATCGATGATCTGGCGGCTGTGACGGGCCAGTTGCAGGGAGACCATGGCCTGGATGTGACCGCCCAGGGCCTGGTAATCCACCTCGCAGTGCGCCCCCTTGAGCACGCCATCCTGCTGCAGCTTGCGCACCCGCTCCAGACAGGTGGACGGCGCCACCCCGACCAGGGCCGCCAAATCCTTGTTGGTCATGCCCGCATCGCGAAACAGATGGGCCAGGATGTCCAAGTCCAGTTGATCCAGGTTTCTCATCTTTACTCCTTGCATCGCTCGATTTTTTTAGACTCTGCCCGTAAACCGGGCCGAACACAACGCAGATTGACATCGCCTCCGGCCCCTCTATGCTGTGCCGCACCCGCGGGATGCCGATCCCGTTGACCCCGACCACCACGAGGAACCCCATGCTCAGTGCCCATCCCTTCTGGAGCCTGGACGTTCCACGGCTCGACGGCCAGCTCCTGCTCACCCCCTGCCCCGGCAGC
The DNA here is from genome assembly GCF_040907855.1 of Aeromonas sp. s4. Taxonomy (NCBI): domain Bacteria; kingdom Pseudomonadati; phylum Pseudomonadota; class Gammaproteobacteria; order Aeromonadales; family Aeromonadaceae; genus Aeromonas; species Aeromonas sp. s4. The sequence continues at coordinate 236,567 of NZ_JBFOCP010000030.1, forward strand.
CAGCAGGTCCCCATGGCCGACGCCCTTGCCCAGTTGCAGCTGGCCGGTGCCGGCGGGGTGCTGACCCTGATGACGGTGGAGGAACTGGCCCTGTGCGGGCCCCTCTCTCTCGGGCAGCTGGTGCAGGCCAGAGGCATGAGCTGGTTCCATCTGCCCATTGCGGATGACGAGGCACCGGATGCCGCCTTCGAACAGGCCTGGCCCGGGGTGCAACCCCGACTGCTCGCCCTGCTACGCGAGGGACGGCACCTTGCCATTCACTGCCACGGAGGAAGCGGGCGTACCGGGCTGGCGGCCGCCCTGCTGCTGATGACCCAGGGGCTGCCCCAGCAGGAGGCCATGACCCTCATCCGGGCCAGACGGCCACGGGCCTTCACCCTGGCCTGCCACCGTCACTGGCTCGATACCCGTGGGCGGCGGCTGGCCGGAGCGGACTGATGGGCTCTATCCCTTGGGCTGCTGGTAGGTAAACACCTTGCCGATGTCTTCCACCTTGTAGCTGGTCAACTGGTAGACGTAATAGTTGAGCCAGTTGGAAAACAGCAGGTGACCGTGGCTACGCCAGGTGGCGCGCGGGGTCTGGCTTGGGTCGTTGTTCGGGTAATAGTTGACCGGAATGACGGGGGTGAGCCCGGCTGCCAGATCCCGCCGGTATTCCCCATCCAGGGTCAGGGCGTCATATTCCGGATGGCCGGTGACGAACACCTGGCGACAATCCTTGGTGGCGGCCAGATAGACGCCCGCCTCTTCCGACTCGGCGAAGATCTGCAGATCGGTGTGGGCGCGGATGAGATCCCCGTCGAAGGCCGCATAACGGGAGTGGGGCGCCACGAATTCGTCATCGAAGCCGCGCAGCAGCGCCTCGTGCTCGTCGAGGCGGTGGTGGCGATAGACCCCGGAGAGCTTCTCGCCGTGGGTCTGCTTTTCCATGCCGTACAAGGCTTTCAGCGCCGCCTGCACCGCCCAGCAGAGGAAGAGGGTGGAGGTGACATGCTGATGGGACCACTCGATGATCTCGACGATGCGTGGCCAATAGACCACCTCCTCGAACTCCACCAGCCCGAGCGGCGCCCCCGTGATGATCATGCCGTCGTAGTTGTTGCCTCTCACCTGCTCGAAGTCGTGATAGAAGTTCTCCAGGTGCGCCTGGGGCGTGTTTTTCGACTCCCGATCGTCGATGCGCAACAGATCCACGTCCACCTGCAAGGGCGAGTTGGAGAGCATCCGCATCAGCTGGATCTCGGTTTCTATCTTCTTGGGCATCAGATTGAGGATGAGCACCCGCAGCGGGCGGATGTTCTGGGTGACGGCCCGGGATTCCGTCATCACGAAGATGTTCTCCTGCCCCAGCACTTCGGCGGCGGGCAACTGGTCCGGGATCTTGATCGGCATGCTGACTCCCTGTACTGCATCGGTAAATATGTCTGGACATCTAGAAGCCTATAATAAAGCGCTCCCGCTGTCATCAGATACCTTTTGTATTCACCCCGCCCTTTGACTAGCATACGGCTCAGTGTGTCCCTCGTGCCCAACCCCATGACAGGAATCAAGATCTCCGTAGAACGGCTGCAAGTCGGCAATTATGTCTCCCTGCCTTTGGGATGGCGTGAGCACCCGTTTCTGTTCTCCAGCTTCAAGCTCAAGAGCGAGGAGGAGATCGAGCTCATTCGTCGCCTTGGCCTCAAGCTGGTGACCATCATTCCCGACAAGAGCGACACGCCGCCCAAGCCCCTCGGACAAACCCAGTCCCAGGCGGATGAGGTTGAAGGAGAGGGTCTTGTCGCCCGCCAGGAGGAGATGCAGCAGGAGAAACTGCGGCGCATCGAGCAGTTGCAGCGCTATCGCCGCGACCTGCAGCAGTGCGAGAAACAGTTCCGCCAATCCCTGGCCCAGGTGCGCAACCTCATGGGCAAGATCCAGTCCCGCCCCCTCAACGCCATCAGCGAGGCCCAGGAGCTGATCAACGCCATGACGGAGCAGCTCCTCTCGGTGGACGAGATGGTGCTGCACCTGGTCTCTGACAGCGATGATGGCAACAGCCTGCAGTTTCACTCCCTCAACGTCAGCGTGCTCAGCATGCTGCTCGCCCGGGAGTGCAAGTTGCCGGCCGAGGCAATCCGCCAGGTCGGCATGGGGGCCCTGTTCCACGACATCGGCAAGCTGAGGATCCCGAGCCAGATCCTGCGCAAGACGGAGCCGCTGACCAAGCCGGAGCAGAACCTGATGGCCCAGCATCCCCGCTACGGCCTGGAACTGCTGGGGCTCGTCAGCGATTTTCCGGAAGCGGCCAAGCAGATAGTGCAGAACCACCACGAGTACCTGGACGGCACCGGCCCCCATGGGCTCAAGGGGGATCAGCTCGATCCCCTCACCCAGATCGTCTCCCTCATCAACGAGTACGACAACCTCTGCCACCTGGAGGCCAAGGTGCCCTACGCGGCCCTCGGCAGCCTCTACAAGCAGCGCAAGTCCCAGTTCAACGCCGATCACCTCGGCATGCTGATCCGACTGATGGGGGTCTACCCCCCGGGTAGCGTGGTGCAGCTCTCCAACGGCCAGGTGGGGCTGGTGATGTCGGTCAACGCCTCCCGCCTGCTCTACCCCGCCGTGCTGGTATACGACCCCCGCATTCCGCGCCAGGAGGCGGCCATCATCGACCTCGACGCGGCCGGGCTGACCATCGCCAAGGTGATCCAGCCCAAACGCCTGCCCCCGGCGGTGTTCGAATACCTCAACCCCCGCACCCGGATCAGCTACTACTTCGAACACGGCAAGCCCTGAGAGGGCTGGCCCCACCCAAGGAGTCCCCATGCGCATCGAGATCATCAGCACAGGCGACGAGATAGTGACCGGCCTGGTGGTGGATACCAATGCCGCCTGGCTCAGCGCCCTCTTGCTGGAGCAGGGCTGGCAGGTGCGCCGCCGCGCCACCGTGGGGGACAACCTCGCGGATCTGACAGCCGTGCTGCAGGAGAGCGCCAACCGCGCCGAGGTGGTCCTGGTGTGCGGGGGGCTCGGCCCCACTGCGGACGACCTCACCGCCCAGGCCGCGGCCGAGGCGTTTGACCAGCCCCTGACCCTGTTCCCGGACTGGCTCGCCACCATGGCCGAACGCTATGCCAGCCGGGGCCGCACCATGGCCCGGAGCAACACCAAGCAGGCCTGGCTGCCCCGGGACTGCGAGATCCTCGGCAACCCGGTGGGCACCGCCTGCGGCTTTGTGGTCTGCCACCCGGCCAGCCACGGCCAGAGCCGGCTCTTCTTCACCCCGGGCGTGCCGTTCGAGTTCAAGCAGATGGTGCGCGAACAGATCATGCCCCGCCTCAAGGTGCTGGCCGGGGAAGAGACGGACACCGAGCTGCGCCGTTTCTACACCTTCGGCGTCTCGGAGTCCGCCCTCAGCGACATGCTGGATGCGGCCCCCTGGCCTGCCGGCATCGAGCTGGGCTACCGCTCCTCCATGCCCCTCATCGAGCTCAAGCTCATCGGTCACGGTGCCAGCACCGCCGACATGGACGCCGCCGAGGCGAGGCTGCTTGCGGCCATCGCCCCCTGGCTGGTGGGGCGTGGCAACGAGGCGCCTGCCAGCCAGATCCTGGCCCTGCTGGGGGAGCGGCCGCTGCACCTGCAAGAAGGAGAGAGCCGGGGCGCCCTGCTGACCATGTGTCACGGGCACCCGGCCCTGACCGCCGGCTTCAGCCACACCCTGAGCGACGACCTCACTCAACTGGCTGTGCCCGCCGCCCCCCTGAGCCTCACCATAGGCCGTGCCGGGCCGGACGGCGTGCCGCTGCTGCTCTGCGCCGACGGGCAACTGCACGGCCAGACGCTCAAGGTCAGCCACCCGGATCCCGCGAGCGGTCGCCGGATCCTCGCCTTCGCCGCCCTCGACATGCTGCGCCGCCACCTGCTGGGGCTGCCGGTGCTCGCCGATTACCTCACCCTGACCCGAACGGCCAGGTGCCAGGAGGGCGCCCGGGGCTAGAAGTGAGCCAAGCCTGCGCCGCCATGGACCCAGTACCCGGCAAGCGCCAGGGTCAGCAGGCAGAAGGCCCTCTCGTAGCCCCCGCCGCTCTTGAGGGGCAGGCCGGGCAGGCGAAAGCGCCGACGCCAGGGCCAGAGCAGGGGAATGCCCATGGGGGTGAGCCAGTCCCCCAGCAGATGGCTGAGATAGCCCACGATGAGGGCATCCTTCACCGCCCCCGACAGCAACCAGGGGGCTTCCACCTGGGCCAGCCCCCAGACCCCCATCCCCACCGCCAGCAGGCTGTGGGTGAAGCCGCGATGGCCGAACAGCCGGGAGAGCGGCCCCGAGATCCAGGGCAGTTGCCGCCCGAGCAGGGAGCGGGGGTGATCGAGATCCGGCAGCAGGGCGCTCGCCAGGGCCATGGGGACGATGTGCCACAGGCTGGCATCGGCCAGGGCCGGAGTCAGTTCGACCTTGTGGGCAAGCAGGACGCAGGTGACGGAAAACAGCAGGTGGCCTTGGGCGGTCATGGGGCTCGTTCGGTTGGACAGAAAAAGGGGCTGATCGGTGGCGACCAGGGTCCTCGCCCTGAGGCGGCGGCAGATTAAAATCCTTCTCTTCCTGCCTGGCAAGGTGATTTGCATCGCCACCTTCAACATGATGGACACTCTGGATAGCGAAAGCATAAAACGTCAGCATATTGCGCTAAAAAACCGCAATGGAGCCCATGACATGGCCGACTCCACCCCTCTCCCGTCAGCCGATATTTCCTCAACCCGGCTCACCCATTTGCATTCAGATCATTGACCCGGAAGGAAAAATACCCGAATACTGCGCGTTGGATCCGCCCCGGCGGCATTGGATGCCGGCAAGGAGAGGCCCCGGCATGGGGCAAACCGGACAGGGACAACGAAGGAGGGCCCGGTGTTAAGCAAAGCGTGGTTTCAGCTGTCGGCCGACATGAGCTATGTCTGCCTGCGCATCACCCCGGGCCTCACCGAGCCCATCCAGGAAAGCGACGTCCTGGCCCTGCTGCGACTCTCCAACTGTCGGCGCTACGAACCCCTCGGCGAGGGGATCCGCGAAGCCGTCACCCTGCTCAACGCCCTCATTGCAGAGCCGGATGCCCCCGCGCATCCGCCAGTCCCCATTGCCCGGCGCCAGGATGCCAGGCTGCTCATCCAGGTGGACAAGGACCAGATGAGCGCCAGGGCGCAGATCACCGCGGACTGGGGTGGCCAGCCCCTGACCCTGGCCCAGTTGCAGGAGGCCCTGGCGGCCAGCACGGTCAAGCAGGGGGTGAGCGAGCGGCTGCTTGCCGCCGCCATCCAGGCAGCGGGTGAGGCGGCCCCTGGTGCCCAGCTCAATCCCGTCATCGCCCTCGGCAAGGCCGCCAGGCACGGCCTGGATACCCGCCTGGAGCGGCTGGTGGAGACCGCAGCCGAGCGGATCCTCAAACCCCAGGAGCGGGATCACGGCAAGGTGGACATGCGCGACCTCGGCACCCTGCTCACCGTCAAGGCGGGGGCGTTGCTGATGCGCAGGCACCCCGCCACCCAGGGCATCGACGGCTTCACCGTGACGGGCCAGACCCTGACCGCCCGCCACGGCAAGGAGAGCGCCATGACGCCGGGTGACGGCACCTGCCTCTCCCCCGAGGATCCGGACCTGCTGCTGGCGACCCGCCCGGGGCTCCCCTGTCAGGAGCGTGCCGGGATGCGGGTCGACGAGGTGCTCAACGTCAAGCAGGTCGACATCCGCCACGGCCACGTCGAGTTCGAGGGATCCCTGCTGGTCACCGGGGACGTCATGCCCGGCATGCGCGTCAAGACCAGTGGGGACGTGGTGATCGGCGGCTTCGTCGAGGGCGGCTACATCGAATCCGGCGGCACCATCACGGTGCGCAACGGCATCATAGGGCGCAAGCTGGCGGACGACGAATACCTCTGCCACCTCAACGCCGGGGGGGAGATCCACGCCAGCTATGCCCAGTACGCCAAGCTGGAGGCCGATGGCGACATCCATCTCCTGAGCCAGCTCAGTCACTGCTATTGCCGCAGCGGCCAGGATCTCAAGGTGGGGGACAGCGCCATGCGCAAGGGGCACCTCATCGGCGGCATCAACATCGCCAACCGGCTCATCATGGCCCCGGTGCTCGGAGCCTCGGCGGCCAACCGGACCCGGTTGCAGATCCTCGGTGGCTATTTCAGCCAGAAGGAGCAGGAGCTGGCGCTGCGCCAGCGCAAACAGACCTGCGCCGAGCAGATAGACAAGCTGCAGGATCTCATCCTGCGGCTGCTGCAACTGCCCCGTGACAAGCGCAATCCCGAGACCCTGCAGAAGATCAAGGCGCTGCGCACCCGCCAGTTCGACGAGAGCAAGAGCCTGGACGAGCAGCTCGCCGAGGCGCAGCGGGAACTGCAGGCGCTCATGGCCAACATGGACATCATCGCCACCCAGCGCCTCTTCCCCGGCGTCGAGGTGGAGATGGCCCATCACCACAACAGGGTCGATATCGAGCACGGCCCCATCCACTTCGCCATCCGGGAAGATCAGCTGCAACTGACCCCCTACCAGGGCCAGCGCTGAGGGGCAACGTGCCCCAGCGTCGGCAGGCGGCGTGATCCCGGCGGCGATTTTCGCTACACTCGGCCTCCCCATGGCCCCATCGGGCGGGCCGGCCAGACTCAGGTAGTGAGAAGATGTACAAGCTGATCGCATTGGATATGGATGGCACCCTGCTGACCCCAGAGGGCCGAATCTCCCCCCGCACCCAGGCCGCCATCGCGGCAGCCCGCGCCAAGGGCGTGACCGTGGTGCTGGCCTCCGGCCGCCCGCTGGAAGGCATGACCGCCGCCCTGACCGAGCTGGGCCTCACCGGCCAGGATGACTACGTCATCTGCTACAACGGCGCCCTGGTGCAGCAGGTGTCCGAGCAACGCATCATCCGCAGCCAGTTGCTGACCGGCAGCGATGCCCGTGCCATCGCCTACCTGGCCTGTGAGCTGGGGGTGAACATCCACGGCTTCTCCGTCCGCCAGGGGCTCATCAGCCCCAGGATCAGCCCCTACACCGAGCACGAATCCCGCCTCATCGGTCAACCCATCAACCTGGTGGACTTCGCCACCCTGCCCGACGACGAGCAGATCATGAAGGTGATGATGATTGACCCAGAGCCCCTGCTCTCCCGTGCCATCGCCCAGCTGCCCGCCGAACTCCACGAGCGCTATACCGTGGTGCGCAGCGCCCCCTACTTCCTCGAGTTCATGAACAAACGCAGCAACAAGGGCACCGGCGTCGCCGCCCTGGCCGAGCACCTGGGGCTGGATGCCTCCCAGGTGATCGCGGTGGGAGATGCGGGCAACGATCACCACATGATCGCCTACGCCGGACTCGGGGTCGCCATGGGCAACGCCACCGACGAGATCAAGGCGCTGGCACAGCACACCACGGGGCGCAACGATGAAGACGGGGTCGCCCAGGTGATCGAACGTTTCATCCTGAACGCCTGAGTCGACAAGGGGCCCTGTGGGCCCCTTCTGCTATCCGGCCGCCCGGCCAGATGTTTAATATATCCACCATCAAATCTCTCGCCGCACCAGGCACCCCCCCTCAAGCCCCTTTAAATGGGACTCGCAGCCGCATCTCGACATCAACGGTTAACATAATTGCATCATTTTGTTTGACATATTGAACGGCCTTGGCAGACTGGAGGCAGGATCCAGGCTGTCGTTGCCAAGGCTGACCGACGATTCTGGCACGCTGGCGCGACCCTGATCCCACGACCATGCCTTGAGGCATGCCCTTGCGAGCCGAGGCGGCAAGGGCCTTCCCAAGGCGCAGGATGAGACCGCCAAGGATAGCCAAGGTGACCTATGCCCAACCCCAGTTCCCATAACAAACCCGTCGTGCTGATGACCATGGGGGCCCAGGCCCGCAGTGGCCACGCCTACCAGGTCATGACCCACAAATACATCAAGCCTCTGGTGGAGATCAGCGGCTGCGTGCCGCTGCTGGTGCCCACCTGCTGTGGCACCGAGGATCTGGAGCAGTATCTGGACCTCGCCGACGGGGTCTATCTGAGCGGTGCTGGCTCCAACATCGATCCTGCCCTCTATGGCCAGGAGAACCTCACCCCGGAGAAGCCCCAGGACAGGGACAGGGATCTGTTCGATATTCCCCTGGTGCGCGCCGCCCTCGACCGTGGCCTGCCGATCCTCGGGATCTGCCGCGGCATGCAGGAGATCAACGTGGCCCTGGGAGGCGACATTCACCAGAAGGTCTATTGCGAGCCGGGTTATGACGATCATCGGGAGGATGCGGATGACCCGGTGGACGAGCAGTATGGCGAGAGCCATCAGGTCGAGCTGGTGCCCGGTACCTGGCTGGCCGAGCTGATGGGGCAGCCGTCGATTCCGGTCAACTCCCTCCACGGGCAGGGGATCAAGACGCTGGCCCAGGGGCTGGCCCCCCTGGCCCATGCCGAAGACGGGCTGATCGAGGCGATCCACGCTCCCGCCCTCTCCCCCTTCCTGCTGGCGGTGCAGTGGCACCCGGAGTGGAAGGCCAGCGAGAACCCCTACTCCATCAAGCTCTTCACCGCCTTTGGCGACGCCTGCCGCCGGTTCAGGCAGCAGGTCGGCTAGTCGCCGACCCCTTGCCCTTGAGCCTGGGCAGGGCCTTGTACATCGGGGGCTGCCCAGAGGCATCCGACGTGACGGGCCTGTGACCCCCCCACGCCATCAAGCTGCCCACTGCCTTCGGCGACGCCTGCCGCCCGCTCAGGCAGCAGACGGGCTAGTCGCCAAATCCCTTGCCCTTGAGCTTGGGCAGGGCCCCGCGATCAGGGCGCAGGGTTCGGCAGACATCCAGCCCCTTGAGGCCCCGCTGGATATGGTCCGGGGCCTGCCCGAGCACCATGCCGTTGCCGCGATAGAGACGGGCATCCTCCAGCTCGAACAGCTCGCCACCGATGAGCAGTTGCTCCCGGCCATTCACCACCTTGCCCCGTTTCAGGGGCAGGGTCATGTCCACCTGGATCTCGCCGGTGGCACACCCCTCGCGCCAGCGCGCCTCGTCGGAAAACGGGGAGATGGCGATCTCCCGCCAGGATCCGTCCCTGAACTCCATCCGGTAACGGTCTTGCACCAGATCGCATCCCGCCAGCATCACGGGGATCGCCAGCCAGATGACACCCTTCATTCCCTTCACGCCCTTGCTCCCTTGTTGTTATTGCCAGATATAGATCACGGAATCTGTCCCTCATCCCCAGCTCAGAGCAGCAGGGTGGCCAGATCCTGCAACTGCCCCAGCTCCACATCCGGCAGCAGCGACAGCGACTGCCAGGACTGACCGCTCTCGTTGAGCCAGGCGGCCCGAAAGCCGTGCAGCCTGGCACCCAGCACGTCGGTCACCGGGTGATCCCCCACATGGAGGATGCGGCCGGGGGTCAGCCCCAGGGCTTCTTGCACCTGCACGAACATGTCGGGCGCCGGTTTCATTCTGGCTCCCGCTCCCGCCTTGCAGACCAGGGTGAAGTAGCCAGCCAGACCCGCCTGCTCCAGATCCAGGTTGCCGTTGGTGATCACCGCCAGCGGGTAGCGCGCCGCCAGACGAGCCAGCAGGGCGTGAGTCGCCTCGCTCACCTCTATCTTCGAGCGCTCGGCCATGAAGCCGGTGAACACCGCCCGGGCCTGCTGCTCCGCCAGCCCGGGCTCCATGCCCCCCTGCACCAGGGCCTCGCGAATGCCCCGCTGGCGCGCCAGGCTGACGTCGTGGCTCAGCGCCGGGTGGTCCAGCAGCAACTGGCGCTTGAGCGCGAGCCAGCGCGGCTTGTCCAGCATGGCGGTAGCCAGGTATTCGCTGCGCAGGTGGTCCAGCATCCACTGTTCCGCCCGCGCGATGGCGGGGCCGTTGTCATAGAGGGTGTCGTCCAGATCGAACGAGATGGCGGCCACCGGCTGCCAGCGACGGTAAAACTGCATGGCTGTTCCTCTTTACTCCTCATCCTCTGGCGTTGCGGGCTCCCGCCTGACCGGGGCGACGTGGAGATTGTCATCCCCGCAGATCGCACACCACATCACTCATCCTCCGGCGTTTCCGGATCCCGCTTCGCCCGCGGGTGGGCACTGTCATATACCTTGGCCAGATGCTGGAAGTCGAGGTGGGTATAGATCTGGGTGGTGGAGAGATCCGCATGCCCCAGCAGCTCCTGCACCGCCCGCAGGTCGCCGGAGGATTCCAGCATGTGGGTGGCGAAGCTGTGGCGCAGCTTGTGGGGGTGCACGTGGGCATTGAGCGCCTGCTTGTTGCCCCAGCCGTCGAGCCGCTCCTGTACCGAGCGGGCCGAGAGCCGCTGCCTGCGCTTGGAGACGAACAATGCCTCCCCCTCGTCACCGGCCAGCAGGGGGCGTACCTTGAGCCACTTGTGCAACCACTCCACCGCCATCCGCCCGATGGGCAGCACCCGCTCCCGCGAGCCCTTGCCGATCACCCTGAGCTGGCGCTCCTCGAGCTTCACGTCCGCGAGGTTGAGCCCCACCAGCTCGGCAAGGCGCAGGCCGGAGGAGTACATCAACTCCATGATGGCGCGATCCCGCACCGCCAGCGGATCCTGCTCGTCGGTGATGTTGAGCAGCTGGTACATCTCGTCCACGTCCAGGTTCTTGGGCAGGGGCCGCCCCTGCTTGGGGGTGACGATGCCACGCGCCGGGTTGGCGGTGAGCCGCCCCTGGCGCACCTGCCAGTCGCAGAAGCTGCGCAGGGCCGACACCTTGGTGGCAAGGGAACGGGGCGCCAGCCCCCCCTTGTGCATCCGGGTCACCAGACTGCGCACCTGGCTCGCCTCGAGCCGGGCCCAGTCGTCGACCCCGAGCTTCACCAGCTCGGCGGTCATCGCTTCTAAGTGGGCCTGATAGTTGCTGCGGGTGTGGGGGCTGAGCTGGCGCTCGACCCGCAGGTATTCGATAAAGGCGTCCAGCTCCCCCGCCAGTGCGACCGGCAGAGGGTCGGCGGCAGGGAGCACCTTGGCAGGGGATCGGGTCGTTGCCTTAGCCACGGGCCAGCTCGGGCAGACGCAGCTGCAGCAGACGCCCCAGCTGACCCAGCAGCAGGGTGTCGTTGTGAGGGGTGAAGTGGCTGGGATCCGAGCTCGCGAAGGCCAGCACGCCGAGCTCCCCGAGCCGCATCAGGGCCACCGAGTTGACCAGCACATCATTGCCAAACAGCGCCTGCTTCTCGCTCTGGTTGAGGCGACCGAAATAGTAGTCCGTGCCGGGCAGGCGCTGCCCCAGCAGTTGTTCGAGCTGTTTGCCCTGCGCCAGGAAACGCTGCTCGGGGCCGCTCAGCTGGAAATGCCTGGGATTGAGCCAGAGCCGCAGGCCGGTGAGTCGCAGCCGCTGGACGAAGGCCTTGCCCATCACGGCGCTCAGCTCGAACAGGGTCTGGCAGCCGTAGATCTCCCCGTAGAGATCCGCATAGACCCGGAAGATCCGCTCGTTCTCGCTGGCGACCCCCATCAGTTCGGTGATCTCCTGCTCCAGCTGCTCGATGCGCTCCCGCTGTCTGTCCAGCTGGCGCTCCACCAGGGAGATGGTGCCCTTTTGCGCATGGGGAATGCGGATCTTGTCCAGCATGGCCCCGTGACGCAGGAAAAACTCGGGATAACGGGCCAGGTACTCCAGCACTGTGGCTTCATCCACCAGTGATTCCTGCCGTTTGAGTTCGCTCATAACTTGGTTGATCCATCCGAAAAAGGGGCCAAGGGCCCCGATATGATCCGTTGATGGAGCGGGATCACCCGCTCCTTGTCTACAACTCTATCTGGCCGTCAAAGACGTGCTCGGCCGGCCCCGTCATGTAGACGGGCTGACCCGGTCCCTTCCAGGCGATGGTCAGCTTGCCACCCGGCAGGGTGACGGTGACCCGCTCCTTGAGCTTGCCCTGGCTGATGCCTATCACCACGGCCGCACAGGCCCCGGTACCGCAGGCCAGGGTCTCCCCCACCCCGCGCTCGAAGACCCGCAGCTTGATCTCGCTGGCGTTGACCATCTCCATGAAGCCGACGTTGACCCGCTCGGGGAAGCGCTCGTGGCGCTCCATGATGGGTCCCAGGGTCTCCACCGGCGCATCGGCCACCGAGGGCACCTCGATGACGCAGTGAGGGTTGCCCATGGAGACGGCACCGCACATCACGGTGTGATCCTGGGCCCGCAGCAGATACGTCTTCTCCGCCTTCTGGGCACGGAACGGGATCTTGCCCGGCTCGAACTGGGGCACCCCCATGTTGACCGTGACCTGGTTCTCCCCTTCCAGCTGCAGGGTGATGCGGCCCCGGGCGGTGCTGACCGCGATGCGATCCCGGTTGACCAGCCCCTTGAGACGCACGAAACGGGCGAAGCAACGGGCCCCGTTGCCGCACTGTTCCACCTCGCTGCCGTCGGCATTGAAGATGCGGTAATGGAAGTCGAGCTCGGGGTCATAGGGCGGCTCCACCAGCAACAGCTGGTCGAAGCCGATACCGAAGTGACGATCCGCCAGCTTCTTGATGATGTCGTTGCTGAAGAACACCTTCTGGGTGACGCCATCCACCACCATGAAGTCGTTACCGAGGCCGTGCATTTTGGAAAACTCAATCAACATCGCGCGTTCCTGTCTCACCGTTAATCACGCTCTCACATGGAGGAACGCTGAAAATCCATCCATCACGGCAGCAGGTGCTCGCCACGCCAGAGATCCGCCAACTGCTCCCGCTCACGGATGAGGTGCGCCTGGTCACCGTCCACCAGCACCTCGGCCGCACGGGGTCGGGTGTTGTAGTTGGAGGACATGGTAAAGCCGTAGGCGCCAGCGGAACGCACCGCCAGCAGGGAGCCCTCGGCAATCGCCAGGGTACGCTCCTTGCCGAGGAAGTCGCCGGTCTCGCACACCGGGCCCACCACGTCATAGAGTGCCTTCTCGTGGGTCGCCCGGCTGTCCACCTCGATGATGTTCATCCAGGCGCCGTAGAGGGAGGGGCGCAGCAGATCGTTCATGCCGGCGTCGATCAGGGCGAAGTTGCGAGTCTCGCCGGGTTTGAGGAACTCGACCCGGGTCAACAGCACACCGGCGTTGGCGACGATGGCGCGGCCCGGTTCGAACAAGAGGGTCAGATCCCGGCCCGCCAGCTTCTGCTTGAGCGCCTCGGCATACTCGGTGGGGTGCGGCGGCTGCTCGGCGCCGTAGTTGACCCCCAGACCGCCGCCCACGTCCAGGTGATGGATGTGGATGCCTTCCGCCGCCAGCTCGTCGATGAGCTTGAGCAGCTTGTCCGCCGCCTCCATAAAGGGATTCAATTCAGTGAGTTGCGAGCCGATGTGGCAATCCACCCCCTTGATCTCGATGTGGGCCATGGCCGCTGCCTTGCGGTAGATGGCGGGCGCCTGTTCGATGGGGATGCCGAACTTGTTCTGCTTGAGGCCGGTGGAGATATAGGGGTGCGTGCCTGCGTCGATGTCCGGGTTGACCCGCACCGAGACCCGCGCCTTCTTGCCCATGCTGCCTGCGACCCGGTTCAGGCGCTCCAGCTCGGCTTCGGACTCCAGGTTGAAGCAGAGGATCTCTTTTTCCAGCGCAAGGCGCATCTCGGCTTCGCTCTTGGCGACGCCGGAGAAGACCACCTTGGCCGGATCACCGCCCGCCGCCAGCACCCGGGACAGCTCGCCGCCGGAGACGATGTCAAAGCCCGAACCGAGGCGTGCCAGCAGATTGAGCAGGGCCAGGTTGGAGTTGGCCTTGACCGCATAGCAGATCAGGTGGGGAATGTCGCCAGCCGCCTGGTCGAAGGCATGCCAGTGGCGTTCCAGGGTGGCGCGGGAGTAGACATAGAGCGGAGTGCCGTACTGGTCGGCAAGCTGTTGCAGGGGAAGCTGTTCGGCCTGAAGCTGACCGTCTGCGTCGTAGTTAAAGTGATCCAAGTGGGCGGTTCCTTCCTAGATTATTGCGGCGCGGCCTCTGAGGCCGGTGTAGCGGTCGCAGGCGAGGCGGCTTGCGGTGTACTCTCTGTCATGGGCTGTGTCTGCTCTGCAGGTGCGGGCTGTTCGGCCGGCGGCATGTAGAGCGGCCCCGTCAGGCCACAGGCGGCCAACCCGAGCGACAGCGACGCGGCAAACAGGCACTTGGTGAACTGGGTAATCATAATGGTTCGCTGCGAAAAAATTTTTGGCCCTCTATAATCGCACTCACATTGTTAAAAGCAACAGGATAAACCGATGAAGGATCACGAGTATCACGCCCTGACCGACGCCTTTTTCCAGTATGTGGAAGACACCATCGACGAGGGGTATCCGGATATCGACTGCGAACGCGCAGGCGGGGTGCTGACCTTGAGCTTCGAGAACAAGACCAAGGTCATCATCAACAAGCAGGAGCCCCTGCACCAGATCTGGGTCGCTACCCGGGAGAACGGCTTCCACTTCGAGCTGCGCGGTGACAGCTGGATCGACAACCGCTTCGGCGACGAGCTCAAGGCCCTGCTGACCCGGGCCTGCACCACCCAGGCCGGCGAGCCCGTGGTCTTCTCATGACGGATCTGCATCCCGAAGGTGCCCGCCATGCGGTGATCTGGCTGCACGGGCTGGGGGACTCCGGCGCCGGCCTCGCCCCCCTGGTGGAGGCGCTGGCCCTGCCCGCCGACCTGCCCGTCCGCCATCTGCTGCCGGATGCTCCCGAGCGTCCCATCACCATCAACATGGGCTACCGGATGCGCGGCTGGTACGACATCAAGAGCTTCGAGGATCCGGCGGATCGCGCCGTGGAGTCCCATGTCAGGGAGTCAGCGGCCCGTATCGCCTCGCTGATTGAACAGTTGGTGGCCGAGGGTTTCGCCCCCGAGCGCATCGTGCTGGCCGGCTTCTCCCAGGGGGGCGTCATCGCCTCCTTCACCGCCCTGCGCCATCCGGTGCCACTGGCAGGCCTGCTCTGCATGTCCACCTATCTGGCGGTACCCGATGCCCTGCCCGGCGAGATGAGCGAGGCGGCCCGCGCCCTGCCCATCTGCTACATGCACGGCATCTATGACGACGTGGTGAACCTCTCCATGGGCTGGGACGCCAAGAACCGGCTGGAAGCGGCGGGACTCAGCCCCGAGTGGCACGAATACCCCATGCGCCACGAGATCTGCCGCCCCCAGCTGGGCGACATTCGCAGATGGTTGCTGGCCCGCCTCGGTGCCTGATTGTCGGATCACGGGTAAGACAACGGCCTGCATCAGCAGGCCGTTTGCTTTCATCCCTGACGGCGATGCTCGACGGCATCCCCCACTGGCCGCGGCCCCCTCCACACCAGATTCCCGCACCACGGATACGACAACGGCCTGCATCATGCAGGCCGTTTGCCATCTTGCCGGTGCGGTTATCAGCGTATCATCCTACTTCCCGCGCCGCTCCTGGGTTGTCCCGCTGCGGGCTCTGGCTGCGGTAGGGGATCACATCGAGTTTGTCACCCACCTGCACGATTTCGTAGTACTGGGGCAGGTTGAAGTTGCTGAACTGACCCACATTGCTGAATCGCTCGTGACCCGAGGTGTAGAACCGGTTCACCCCCTGTACCAGTTCGTCCTTGTTGCCGGCGAAGTGCTGGTAGATCTCCACCCGGTTCGCCTCGTCCAGGATATAGATGTTGGTGCCTGCATCCCGGGTATCGAAGAAGAACTGCACCAGCCCTTCGCTGGCGTAGGCGTCGACGATGCCGGGCAGGTGCTGGCTGTGGGTCTTGTCGAGGCGCAGCGGCAGGTGATCCAGCTTGTTGTGGGAGATGTGGCGGTAGAAGTCGATGGCGTTTTCCAGCTTCTTGACCGACACCCCGCGCCGCTCGAAGAAGATGCCGTACTTCTCCTTGCCGAGCGCCAGCGTCTTGACCAGCTGCTGCTTGTCCCGGGCCAGACGCAACTCGATGCATTCAGCCACAAGCTGCTGGAAGCGGGTGCGCACCAGGGAGCGGAAGTGCTGGCTGTAGCAGAACACCTCGATCATCTCGGGGGCCGCGGCGTCCTGGTGCATCTTGCCGAGGATGGTGGTGAGGGCGTCCACCACGGCTTCCTCTCCCTCGAAGTGCAGGGTGCGGATCTCGCTCCAGGAGTTGCGATAGACGAGATCCACGGATCCCACCAGACACTCCTGGTTGCGACCGAACGAGAAGACGTCCGCGGCGTTGGCATCGAACTCGATCACCTGCCCCACCCAGTGACTGGACGGGTCCGTCTCCAGGTTCAGGAAGATGGAGAGCTGGCGGATCTCGCACGGCCGGCTCAGGGCCAGGTTGGTCGCGCGGGGATACTTGACCGGGAAGGTGCCGGAGAGATCGCGACAGAACTGGTGCAGGTTGTCGATGTGCAGATCCGAGCCCTGGTTGAACAGGTGCACCCGGGACTGGGGCGTCAGCAGGCCGTTGAAATAGGCCCAGGCCACCAGCTTGCTGATGTAGCCGTTATATTCGAGCGGCGCCCGGCCGATGATGTCGGCGGGTTCGAGGGAATGCTTGTAGAGATACCAGCCGGCGCGATTCAGGCGGCCGTGGGGTACCTGGACCAGGCTGAGATCCGGCTCGCCAAGATCCGGCGCAATCTTGAGGTTGATGCGCTGCACCTTGCCCGGCAGGCTCTCGAATGCGGCATAGAGCTTGCGCGACAGGATGCCGATGTCTTCCGGGTTGATGGACTCGCTGATGTTGTTGCGTCGGGCGAACTGGATGAGATTGCGGTAGCTCTGCATCAGAGCCTCCAGCAACTCGGCGTAGGCCACCTTGACGTCCTCGACCTTCCACTCCTGGCGGTGATCAAGGTGGTAAAGGCGCTCCGGACTCCAGCCCCAGTAGGCTACCAGCTGGGCCATCTGCTCCCGGCGCCAGTCCGGGGAGTGATCTTCCTTGGGATGGCTCAGCCCGTCGCACACCTTCAGATAGAAGCAGCGACGCACCAGATCGAGGCGCTGCATGTCGCCGATGGACTTGAGGTAGTTGGTCACCTTGTCCAGCATCAGGCAGTAGTTGTCGAGGCGGTAGTGCATCCCCTCGTTGTGCTGGAACCAGTCGCGACTGGTCACCGACAGTAGCCGGGTGTTGGGATACTCGTGGGAGTAGGCCTCCATCAGCACCGACTTGAGCACCGCCTTGTAGGGGGAGTCGATTCCCTTGTAGAGCTGCCACAGGGCGGAGCCGAAGTACTCCTCGGCAGGAATGCGATCAAAGCCCCCCAGATCGAGCCAGTCATCCTGGCTCAACTTGCCGTGGGCAAACAGGCCGTTGACGTAGTCGTCGTAGTGATCGTCATATTCGGCCGGCACCAGATACCAGAGCAGCCGCTTGCCGGCGATGTGCATGGCGCTGCGGTAGAACTCGTCGAGCAGCAGCAGGTGCTGGGCGCTGCCGCAGCTCTCCCCCTGCATCTGGGCATCGTTGCGCTGGCGGAACTTGTCTTCGGGGATCAGGAAGAAGTTGAGATCGACCCCCCGCTGCTCGGCCCACATGGAGAGGTGCTGGCACTTCTGTTCCAGCAGGGCGAGGCGCTCGCTCGACAGACCGGCCACGTGACAGACCCAGATGTCGAGATCCGAGTGGCAGCACTGACCGATGGAGGAGGTGCTCCCCATGGAGTAGAGGCCCTGGATGGACTTGTCGTGGGTACTGAGACCGCCCTGGCAGTTGGCGTTCTGGCAGAGATCCTGGATGAAGGCCTGCTGGGCCTCGTTGGCGACAAAACTCCAGATACCATGAGGTACATCCCCTGCCACATAACCGGGCAACAGGGGGTGATTGAAGTGCAGCATGACAGGCAGCAAGTGGAAAACCTGCTGCCCGTAGCGACTCATGAGATCCAGCGCTCGTTGCGTCTTGAGACGATTGAGTTCGTCGTAGCGCGCCACCAGCGTGTCGAGTTTAACCAGCAATGCCCTACCTATGGGGAAGAGAAATGACGCACCAAAACGGGGAGACGTCAAAAAAGTGTGATCATGTTAACAATGCAAACAGCAGTGGTAAACAAGCCCGCACACAATCACCGGATTATTTCTGACCCTGTTCGTAACGGTATCAACGGAAAGCAATAAAGCTACTTATTTTCAATGGCTTAAAATCAATTATTGGCTGAATGAAAATAATTTTCAGCCCCCGTTTTTGAGCTTGGCCCCGCTTTTGCGGGCTGCGCCATGAAAGCCCCTGCAAAGGGTGGTAAGATCGTTTTCCTCTCAAAAGATGAAACAACTGATTGATATGGCAGCCCGAACCCTGAAAATTGCCACTCGAAAGAGCCCACTGGCCCTGTGGCAGGCCAATTTTGTGAAAGATCGGCTGGAGGTACTCCATCCGGATCTGCAGGTCGAACTGGTGCCCATGAGCACCCAGGGTGACAAGATCCTCGACACCCCCCTCGCCAAGGTCGGCGGTAAGGGGTTGTTCGTCAAGGAGCTGGAGACTGCCATGCTGGAAGGGCGTGCCGACATCGCTGTTCACTCCATGAAAGACGTACCTGTGGAGTTCCCCGACGGACTCGGCCTGCACACCATCTGTGAGCGCGAAGACCCGCGCGATGCCTTTGTTTCCAACCATTTCAACCAGATAGACGAGCTGCCTCAAGGGGCCGTGGTCGGCACCTCCAGCCTGCGCCGTCAGTGCCAGCTGCGCGCAGCCCGCCCTGATCTCGTGATCCGCGACCTGCGGGGCAACGTCAACACCCGCCTCGCCAAGCTGGATGCCGGTGAATATGACGCCATCATCCTGGCCGCCGCCGGCCTGAAACGACTGGAGATGGCCCATCGCATCGCCGCCTTCATCGAGCCCGAGCAGAGCCTGCCCGCCAACGGCCAGGGGGCGGTCGGCATCGAATGCCGCCTCGACGATCACGAGCTGCACACCCTGCTGGCGCCGCTCGAACACCCCGAGACCCGCATCCGGGTGCTGACCGAGCGCGCCATGAACCGCGCCCTGCAAGGGGGCTGTCAGGTGCCCATCGGGGCCTATGCCCTGGTACAGGGAGAAGAGGTATGGCTGCGTGGCCTGGTGGGCAGCCCGGACGGTGCCCGCGTCATTCGCGACGAGATCCGCGGCCCCCTGGCAGAGGGCGAGGCACTGGGCCACACCCTGGCCCAGCGCCTGCTGGCCGCCGGCGCCGACGTCATCCTGGCCGAGGTCTACCGGGCATGAGTGCAGTACGGACCGGTTCGCGGTCATCTGCCCGGAGCGCCCCCTGATGGTCCCCCTGGTGGTGCGCCCAGCCGCCCAGGCCAACCAGCTGGTGCAGATGCTGCGCCAGCTGGGTCATGCACCGCTCTGCTGTCCGTTGCTGGAAACCCGGCCGGGATGCGACCTCCCTCACCTGGGTGACATGCTGCGTGAGGCGGACCTCGTTATCGCCGTCAGCATGCATGCCATTCATTTTGCACATCATTTTCTGTTGCAAACTGGTCAGACCTGGCCACATATTGATTACTTTGCAGTCGGTCAGGCGAGTGCGGATGCCTTCGCCGAGGCGGGCATCCAGGCCCTGTGCCCGGCCGATCCCCGCAGTGAAGGGCTGCTGGCCCTGCCGGCGCTGCAAGGGGTGAGTGGCCGCCGGGTGCTGATCCTGCGCGGCAACGACGGGCGGGATCTCATCGCCCGGACGCTGGCCTCACGGGGCGCACTGGTGCACTATTGTGCCACCTACGAGCGCCACTACCCCGATCTTGACGGGGACGCATTGACCCGCCACTGGCAGGCAGCCGGGCTCGACAGCTTGCTCATTACCAGTGGCGAACTGTTGCAGCGGTTGCTGGCCCTGGTGCCCGGCCCGCAGCACCCCTGGCTTTATGACCGCCTGCTGGTGGTGCCCAGTCCCCGGGTGGCCGAGATGGCAGAAGGGGCTGGTTTTACCCGTATCGTGATTGCCCAAGGTGCATCCAACCAGGCTCTGGTGGCCGCCCTGGAACTGAGGAAGATGGAATGACTGAACAGCAAGAAGTCCAGCCGAGTGCCGCGGCCACCGTGGCCGACAACAACAAGCCCGCGCCCGGAACGACAGGGAGCAAGAAGGGCAGCTCTGGCACCGTGCTTGGCGGCATCGCCATCCTGCTGGCCCTGGGGCTGGCCGGTGGTCTCTATGTGCACGGACACCAGAACGCCGTTGCCCAGCAGGCCGAACTGGTAGCCCTCAAGCAGCAACTGGCCGACGCCATGACCAGGATTGATCAGGGCAGCAGCAAGGATGCCGAACAGATCGGTGCCCTCGGCAAGAGCCAGCAGCAGTTGCAGGAGGCGCTGGACGCCTTGCAGACCAAGGTGCTGGATCTGGACGACAAGCGCCCCAATGACTGGATGCTGGCGGAATCCGAATACCTGGTGCGCATGGCGGGCCGCAAGCTGTGGCTCGAACACGACATCGTCTCCGCCATCACATTGCTCGGCAACGCCGACGAGCGCATCAAGGCGCTCAACGACCCCAGCCTGATGCCCATTCGCAAGGCGCTGGCGGAAGACATCGCCAAGCTCAAGGGGATGCCGCGGGTCGATCGCGAGGGGTTGACGCTGAAGCTGGCCGCCCTCTCGGACCAGATCGAGCTGCTGCCCCTCTCCACCGTCAGCATGCCGGAAGCCAAGAGCGAGCCCGACCAGACCGTCAGCACCAACCCGGACGAGTGGCAGAGCAACCTGAAGAAGAACTGGGTCAAGTTCACCGAAAACTTCATCACCATCCGTCGTCGCGATGGCGCCGTGGAAGCCCTGCTCTCCCCGCAGCAGGAGATCTTCCTGCGGGAGAACCTCAAGACCAAGCTGCTGCAGGCCCAGCTCGCCGTCTATCGCGAACAGCAGTCCCTCTATATCGACAGCCTAGAGAAGGCCCAGCGCTGGCTGACCCAGTATTTCGATGCCGACAACAGCGCCACCCAGTACATGCAGTCCGAGCTCGACAAGCTCAAAGGCGAGCAGATCCAGTTTGACTACCCGGATCAGTTCAAGACCCAGACCATGCTGGAACAGGTGCTGACCGAACGCCTGCAACGCATCCTGGCCGGCAACTGAGGAGGAGACCATGATTCGTCTGATCGTCATAGTCGCCGTGATGGTGGCGGGCCTCATCTTCGGTCCCGAAGCCTCCGGCAACAAGGGTTATGTGCTCATCTCGCTGGGCAACTACACGGTGGAATCCTCGGTCACCAGCGCGGTGATCCTGGCGGTGCTGTTCTACGGCGCCCTGCTCATCGTGGAATGGGTGCTGGCCCGCCTGTTCGGCCTGCGCCGCAAGACCCAGGGCTGGTTCGGCTCCCGCCGCCGCCGCAAGGCCAACCTGCAAACCGTCAATGCCACCCTGGCCATGGCAGAGGGGCACTACAACCAGGCCGAGAAGCTCCTCATCAAGGGCGCCGACAACAGCGACACCCCGCTGCTCAACTACCTGAGCGCCGCCCGGGTGGCCCAGGCCCGGGGCGATGACGTGCGCCGGGATCACTACCTGCAGAAAGCTCAGGAAGAGAACCCCAAGGCAGAGCTGGCACTGACCCTGATCCAGACCCAGTTGCAGATTGAGCAGGGCCAGTACGACAGCGCCCTCGGTCGCCTCGAGTCCATCTATGCCCTCAACCCGCGCCACCCCATGGTGCTGGATCAGCTGCGTCAGGTGTATCTGGCCCGTGAAGACTGGGCGGCCCTCATCGATCTCGCCCCTGCCCTGCGCAAGGTGGGCAAGCTGACCGCCCAGCAGGAAGAGACCCTGCTGCACCAGGCGTGGTGCGGTCGTCTGGAGGCCGCCAGCGGCTCCCTCGACACCCTGCGCACGGTCTGGCAGGGTCTGCCCCGCAAACAGCGCCAGGATCCCGTGCTGCTGGCCAGTTACGGGGATCGCCTGCGCCGATTGGGGGCCGATGCCGAAGCCGCCGACCTCTGGCTGGAGGCCCTGCGCAAGGATCCCTCCCCCGAGCTGTTCGCCCGCCTGCCCAAGCTCAAACTGGACGACTACCAGCCCATGCTGACCCTGCTCAGAAAGATCCAGGATCAGCCTGGCGCCGAAGCCGCGCTGGCCCGGGTCTGCCTGCTGGCCGGTCAACTGGACGACGCCCAGCGGCTGCTGGAGCAGGAAGTGGCGAAGGCGCCGGATGCCGCCCTCTACCACGCCCTCGGCCAGGTGATGGACAAGCGCCGGCTGACCAACAAGGCCAACGAGTACTACCGCCAGGCATTGCAGCTGGCCGACATCTGACGCCCGTTCGTCGCGAAACAGGAAGAGGCCGCAATTGCAGCCTCTTTTTATTGGGATTGTTTATTGGCATTGTTCCGGATGGCGGCTCTCTTCTCCCCTTGCGGGAGAAGGGAGCGGGGATGAGGAGGACAAGCAGACACCCTTTCCCCAAGGGAGAGGGTCAAGGGCTCAGGCGGTCAGCCGCTCCAGCTCGCCGATAAGCCAGATGGCCTCCTGGCGATGGGAGCCGCACACGTCCGCCATGGGGCGAAAGCCGCCGCATACCGCCGGGCGCTCCGGCTGGCCGAAGATCTTGCACCCCAGGTGCGCATCGAGCTGCACACAGGGCACACCGGCGGGCTTGCCATCCGGCATGCCGGGAATGGCACTGCTGATGCTGGGGGCGATGCAGCAGGCACCGCATCCCTGACGACATTCCATGTGATTTTTCCTCTGTGGGGCACCGCAGTGTAGCAAGGAGTCCGGTTTCTCCTAAGCCTTATCCCTGCCCGGGCACCCTGGCGCCCTGCAGAGCGCAAAAAGCCCGGCAGTGCCGGGCTTTTTGCTGCGGGAGTCAGCACATCACAGGATGATGTCGCGTACCACGCTGTCCTTGCGATCCAGGAAGTGGATCGACTTGATGCGACGGCATGAGAGTTCGTGACTTGCCGCCACCGCCATCCTCCTGCTTACAGGATGATGTCACGCACCACGCTGTCCTTGCGATCCAGGAAGTGGATCGACTTGATGCGACGGCATGAGAGTACGTGACTTGCCGCCACCGCCATCCTCCGGCTTACAGGATAATGTCGCGTACCACGCTGTCCTTGCGATCCAGGAAGTGGATCGACTTGATACGACGGATGGTGCGCGATTTGCCGCGGATCAGCAGGGTCTCGGTGGTCGCCATGACGCCGTCGCTGGTGATCCCTTCCAGCAGATCACCCTTGGTGATGCCGGTGGCCGAGAAGATGACGTTGTCATTCTTGGCCAGATCTTCGAGCTTGAGCACCTTGCTCACGTCGATGCCCAGCTCCTCGCAGCGCGCGATCTCCTGTTCACCCAGGGCGCGAACCTCGGGGCTGTCACCCTTGACCTGGTGGCGGGGGATCAGGCGAGCCTGCATGTCACCGTCCAGGGCGCGGATCACCGCCGCCGAGATCACCCCTTCCGGTGCGCCACCGATGCCGTAGAGCATGTCCACTTCGCTGTCCGGCAGACAGGTGAGGATGGAAGCGGCCACGTCGCCGTCGGGAATGGCGAACACCCGCACTCCCAGACCCTGCATCTCCTTGATCGCCTTGTCATGACGCGGCTTGGCCAGGGTGATAACGGTCAGACGGGAGAGGGGCTTGCCGAGCGCCTTGGCCACGGCCTTGAGGTTCAGCTCCAGGGCCTGATCGAGATCGATGGCGCCTCTCGCCTTAGGGCCCACGATCAGCTTTTCCATGTACATGTCGGGGGCCTTGAGGAAGGATCCCTTGTCGCCCACCGCCAGCACGGCCAGGGCATTGGCCTGACCCATGGCGGTCATGCGGGTCCCTTCGATGGGGTCGACCGCGATGTCCACGGCGTCGCCCTGACCCGTGCCCACCTTCTCGCCGATGTAGAGCATGGGGGCTTCGTCGATCTCCCCTTCGCCGATCACAATCTCGCCATCGATCTGGATCTGATTGAGGATGTGACGCATGGCCGCCACGGCCGCGCCATCGGCGATATTCTTGTCACCACGTCCGAGCCACTTGTAGCCAGCCAGTGCAGCCGCTTCCGTCACTCGGGAAAATTCGATTGCCAGTTCACGTCTCATCGCATATCCAACCTTAGGAGCTCGAAAACGGGCGGCATTCTACCACAAGGGCAAACCTTTGCGCGTAAAAGTGGCGACCAGCCACATAAATCCCGGTTTTCATCCCGCTGACATGGAACCGACACGGTTTGTTCATTGCACGGTCACCCGACTGTCATCTGTCACTTCTAGCATGGCCCCGTCTTTTAAAACAAAAGCTTGCAACACAAGGGATCATGATGAAAAAGCTGACAGTAGTAGCATTGGCTCTTACCGCCGCCTTCCAGGCTCAAGCCGTCGAAGTGTACAAAAACGAGAGCACCCTGCTCGACCTCTACGGCCGCATCTACGCCGGCCAGTTCTTCGGCGAGAAGAAAGAGCTGGACGCCAACGGTGACATCAAGAACGAATACAGCGACAAGCAGGGGGCCAACCAGTTTGTCCGTCTGGGCGCCAAGGTAGAGAGCGAGATCAACCCGGGTCTCAAGGCGCTGGCCCAGTACGAACTGCAGATGTACATCAACGACAGCGAGAAGACCGTCAGCGAGAACTCCGACAACCTGCGTACCCGTCTGGCGTTCGCCGGTGTCGGCGCCAACTGGGGAACCGTCACCTTCGGTCGCCAGAAGGGGGCTCCTGGCTTCCTGGCGGACTGGACTGATGTCTCTCTCTCAGATGGTTACGGCAACGAGGCACTGGGCGCCAAGACCGACACCTTCGCCACCAACCGCGCCGGCTCCGTGCTGAAGTACTCCGGTCTGTTCAACGGTTTCCAGGTCGATACCAGCTACAAGTTCGATGGCGGTGACACCGAAGAGACCTCCAGCAAGGACAGCGATGCCGCCTACGGTGCCGCCGTGGCCTACACCTTCCCGTTCAACCTCTCCCTGGGGACCGCCTACAACGTGGGCATCCGCGACAAGAGCGGTGAAGAGGATGCCAAGCTGTGGCTGCTCTCCGCCAAGTACGACAACAAGGCCCTCTACGCTGCTCTGAGCTATGCCGACGGCAGCGACTTCCTGGCCACTGGCAAGGATCACACCGGCTGGGAAGGGGCGCTGGGTTACAACTTCGAGAGCGGCTTCGGCCTGATGGCCCTGTGGAACAAGCAGAAGGTGGAGCAGGCTGGCAAGTCTGACTACGACTCCATCGACTACTACACCCTGGGTGCCCAGTACAAGTTCAACAAGAACCTGCGCGTCATCGGCGAGTACCGTATCAACAACCTCGACAGCCATGACAGCGGCAAGCTCAACACCAAGGATGACTTCCAGCTGGCGGCCCGCTACGACTTCTAAGTCGGCAACCACCTGACGACACGGCGCGCAGATCCCTCTGCGCGCCGTTTTTCATTTGGGATGATCGCGTTGTCACTGAGGCTCAGAGCTTCTTCTGCCAGAACATGGCCCGGCCCACCTCAGGATCGAGCTCATAACCCGCAAAGCCGCTGGCGCGATAGGCAGCCTGGGCCACCTTGTTCCCCTCCAGCACCTCCAGGGTCAGCTTGCAGCAACCGAGCTCCCTGGCGAGCCGCTCCGCCTCCGCCAACAGCTGCTTGCCGATGCCGTGGCCGCGATGGGCAGGGTGCACCGCCACGTCGTGGATATTGAGCAGCGGCTGACAGGCGAAGGTCGAGAAGCCCTCGAAGCAGGTGGCAACGCCAGCGGGCTCCCCATCGACCCAGGCCAGCAGCACATGGGCACCGGGTCGCGCGGCCAGGGCGTCGGCCAGATTCGCCTTCACCTCGTCCGCCAGTGCATTGCCGCCCCCCATCTCGTCCCTGGCGTATTCGTCCAGCATCGCGATCAGCGCCTCGCCGTGGCGAGGGTTGTGCAGATCCGCCCTGATGATCTCGACCATGTTTCTCTCCCTGTGTGTGCCGGATGGTGCGCCAAGGCGCGAGGCCACCATGGTAGCGTCCCCTCCGAACCGAACCAAGGTTTCCCCCGGCCTTTTCCCCGAGGTTCCGACCCCTCAGTGCCTGCCCGCCAATGATCTCTTTTTCTTGCATCTTCTCCTTGCAAGGCAAATGAAAATCAATATCATTAGCAACCTCTCGCGATGAGAGAAATCAATAATTACAAATAAATCAACAAGTTCAGGCCGATTGGTCGACAAAGAGTCACACCCAGATGAACCATTCCAACCCCCCGCACGCCTTGCTGGGCGTCGCCTTGCTGGCGGTTTGCACCAGCCCCCGTGCCGAAGACGAAACCCTGACCGTGGTCGCCAAACGCAGCCAACATGAAGAGGTCGCCACCGCGACCCGCACCGCCACCCCGGCCAAGCTGGTGCCCCAGAGCATCGAGAGCGTCAAGGCAAGCGAGCTGACCGCCTTCGGCCAGCCTACCCTGAGTGAAGCCCTGACCGGCATCCCTGGCGTCAACGCCAGCGGCGACACCCGCTTTGACGGCGTCACCATCCGCGGTTTCAGCGCCAGCAACGACTTCTACCTCGACGGCCTGCGCGACGACATGCAATACACCCGCGACCTTGGCAACATCGAACGGGTCGAAGTGCTCAAGGGCCCCGCCGCCGTGCTCTACGGCCGTGGCAGCACGGGCGGCATCGTCAACCGGGTCAGCAAGGTTCCCCAGAAGGGGCAGGCCTCCAGCGTCAGCGCCCAGGTCGGCAGCTTCGACAGCCGACGCTTCGCCGCCGATCTCAACGGCGAGGCAGGAGAGCGGGTACAGGTGCGCCTGAACCTGGCCCAGGAAGACAAAGACAGCTTTCGCGACGACGTGACCAGCAAGCGCACCCTGCTGGCCCCCTCCGTCAACTGGGAGATCACCGACACCCTGAACTGGCTGGTGCAATACGAGCGCAACGAGCACGATCGCACCCCGGATCGCGGCATTCCCGGCGTCGATGGTCGCCCGGCGGATGTCCCCATCGAGAGCGTCTACAGCGACACCCGCCGCGACTTCATCGACGATGTTGCCCAGTCCACCCGCTCCCGCTTCACCTGGGACATCAACGATCAGTGGCAACTGCGCCAGCAGCTCGGCTACACCACCCTCGACAGCCAGTTCGACAATACCTATGTCACCAGCGTCAAGGGTGACAAGGTGACCCGCGCCCGCTGGCAGCAGGATCTCAAGGCCAGCAGCCTCACCAGCAACACCGAGGCGGAAGGCCAGCTGCAAACCGGCCCCGTCGCCCATCGTCTGCTGGTGGGCCTGGAGCAGGGCTGGCAGGATCGCACCCCCAAGCTCTACCAGAACGCCAGCCCGATCCCGGCAGGCAACCTCTATGATCCGGGCTCCCTGCCCACCTACGACGGCGCCATGAAACTCTCCAGCGACGCCCATCACAGGGTGCGCGGTGTCGGCCTCTATGTGCAGGATCAGCTCAGCCTGGGCGACTGGCACCTGCTGGCAGGCCTGCGCCGCGACGACTTCACCGTCACCAGCCGCCGCAACGACCTCGACAAGGAAGAGACCCTCTCGGTCACCAGCCTGAGTCCGCGCCTGGGCCTGGTGTGGAACCCCATCGAGGAGCATGCCTTCTACACCTCCTACAGCAAGACCTTCACCCCGGTGGGCGGTGAGCTTATCGGCATCACCCCGGGGGACAAGAACAACAACCTGGATCCCCAGCACACCCGGCTCTATGAAGGGGGCGTGAAGAGCGACTGGCTGAACGGCCGCCTCGCCACCACCCTCTCCCTCTACCGGCTGGAGATGTACAACAAGCGCAGCAAGGATCCGCTGGATCCCACTAAGGTGATCCTCACCGGTCTGCAGCGCACCGACGGCATCGAGCTGAGCGCCCGTGCCCAGCTGACCGACGAGATCTATCTGCGCGGCGGCGTCGCCATCCAGGATGCCGAGCAGGTCAAGGCAGACGCGGACCTGCAAGGCAAGCGACCGATGAACGTCTCCCGCCAGAACGGCCAGCTGTTCGCCGGCTACCAGAGCGGCAAGCAGGGCTGGTTCGGCGAGACCGGGATGACGGCGGTGGGGGATCGCTTCGCCGACAACGCCAACACCACCACCTTGCCCGGTTACGCCCGCTTCGACGCCCGTGCCGGCTACCGCTGGCCCCAGTGGGAAGCCCAGCTGAGCGTGGAGAACCTGACCGATCACGACTACTTCGTCAGCGCCACCAGTGCGGCCCAGATCATGCCGGGCACGCCCCGTCAGCTGCACCTGACCGCCGCCTACCGCTTCTGATCCTCCCTGTTTATCGACCCCTCTGGCCAGCGTTCGCTGGCCAGATTGTTATGAAGCACCGAACGATGACACGCAGAAAACTCCCCCTGCACAACAACAAGTGGGTGCGCCGCATCCACGCCTGGGCAGGCTTTGCCACCCTCACCCTGATGCTGCTCTACGGCCTCACCGGCCTCTGGCTGCAACACAGGGCCGTGCTGCCCCTGCCCGGTCCCCACACCGCCAAGTCGAGCGAAGAGATAGTACTGAGCACGCCGCTGGCCAGCCCGGATGAATTGAAAGCCCTGCTGCAACAGCGTTATGCAGACATGTTCGAGGAGGGGCGACCCCAGATCACCCCGCCCCAGACCCTGCCCACACCATCCGGCGCCCTCACCCTGCCGGCCCGCTGGGAGCTGCGCGGTGTCACCCTCAGCCAGAGCGTGGCCGCCAGCTATGTGGAAGGCACCCTGCTGGTGCGCACCGAGCTGCAGCAGGCCAACTTCGCTGCCAGCCTCAACCGGCTGCACCGTGGCATGGGCACCGGCCTGCCCTGGCAACTGGTGGGAGATCTGGCGGCCCTGGCCATGCTGCTGCTGGCCCTCACCAGCCTGCTGATGTGGAACAAGCTGCACGGCCCCGCCGGTCGCGGCATCACCCTGCTGCTGCTGGGCGCCCTGGTCACCGTGCTGGTGGCCCTGCTCTAGCCCTTTTACCGACACCAAAACGGGATCCTGCTCCCGGCGGCGGTAACCTTGCCCGCACCTCGGGTAACAAAGGGTAACCGGCCGCCGATGGGGGTCACAGTTGGCGACCAGGCGGCTGGATAGGGAGCACCTGCGGCTGATAGGGTGCGCCCAGCTCCCGAACGCCACGAGGAATCATGCGCATCTCCAGCATCGAATGCGGGCGAGTGGTGGCCATCCTGGCCGTGATGACCATCCATCTCTCCCCTTTCAGCAACCCCTTCGACCCCGCCCTGTGGGACGGCACGCCCTACCCTCTGGTCGGGGCCGTCATCAACCAGCTCTGCCGCTTCGCGGTGCCGCTGTTCTTCCTGTGCGCCGGTTACTTCTTGCAACCCGCCCTCGCCGCGGGCCACCCGCTGACCGTCGCACTGCGCTACTGCCGCCCCCTGCTGGGACTCTGGCTGGCGTGGAGCCTGCTCTACGTGCTGATACCCTTCAACCCGCTCGCGGCGGTGAGCGAGGGCTACCTGCCCGCCATGGCAGGCCAGTGGCAGATGCAGCTCGGGGATCATCTCAACGTCTGGTGGGTGGGCGGCATGATCCACCTCTGGTTCCTGCCCGCCCTGATGGTGGCGGTGCTGATCCTGGGGCTCTGCCAGCAGGCCCGCCTGCCGAGGCTGGCCCTGCTGCTGGGGGCCCTGCTCTACGCCCTGGCCCTGATCGGTGGCTCCTATGGCCCGCTGCTGCCGGGGGGCGAGTGGGCCCTGCTGACCCGCAACGGCCCCTTCTTCTCCTTGCTGTTCGTGGCGCTTGGCGCCGAGCTGCGCCTGCGTGCCTGGCAGCCGGACGCCAGGCGCTGCGCCCTGATGATGATGGCGGGGATGGGGCTCTACGCCCTGGAGGCCGCAGGTCTGCTGCGCGTTGCCGCCGTCCCCCTCGCTCGTCATGATTTCCTGCTGGGTTCGCTCCCCTGGGCGCTGGGGCTGTTCGGCCTGCTGCTGGCCAACCCCGCATGGGGCAAAGGCAGCTGGCTGGAGCGCCAGGCCCCCAAGGTGCTCGGCCTCTACTGTCTGCACATGATGCTGGTGGTGTGGCTGATGATCTTCGGCCCCCAGGGCAAACAGGTGTGGTGGGAACTCCTCAAAGTACCCGCGCTGCTGGCGCTCACTCTGCTCTGCTACCGACTGCTGGCGGCCACCGCCCTCAGCCGCTGGTTGCTGCGGGCTCGCTAGAAACAGGACCCTGACCAGCCAGCAGATCAACGTGGTTCAGCGCAAAATCGTGCATCTGCTGGAGCAGGGGGATCAGGGCGACGCCAAGCGGGCTCAGGCTGTACTCCACCCTGGGCGGTACGTCGGGGTAGAGGGTGCGAATGATGACACCGTCGCTCTCCAGCTCCTTGAGCTGGGCGGTGAGCACCTTCTGGCTCACATCGGGCAGGCAGCGGCGCAAGTCGCCAAAGCGCAGGGTCTGTTCGCGCAGATGAAACAGAATGGCCGGCTTCCATTTGCCGGTCAGCAGGCGCAATACCTGATAGGCGGGACAGGGCAGTGAGGGCACGGTATGGCTCGCGAGTGGTTACTTTGCGGTAACTATGCCACGAAAATGTGCCTTCTTGCAGCCAAGATGCCGGCTTCCTATGATGCGGATTCCGTCAATCAACGCCCACGAGAGGTTTATCATGCCCAGCCTGCTGCAGATCCATTTCAACTTCCCCGCCGAGATGATGGGACCGGCCCTCACTGCTGCGGCCATGCCGCTGGCCGACTCCATCACCCGGGAGCCGGGCTTCATCTCCAAGATCTGGACCGAGAACCCGCGCACCGGCGAGGCGGGCGGCATCTATCTGTTCGAGGATGAGGGGAGCGCCCTCGCCTACGCCACCATGCACGAGCAGCGGGTGCTCGCCATGGGCGCCAGCGCGGTGCAGTACAAGGTGTTCGACGTCAACGAGCCCCTCAGCCGCGTCACGCGCGGTCTGGTGTGATCCCCTCGCCCAGCAGTAACCGGTAGCTGGTATCCTGCTGCCAGATGAAGCCCAGCCGCTCAAATAGCCGCTGGCTGGGCAGATTGTCCGGTTCGATATCCGCAAGCAGGGTGATGATGCCAAGCTGGCGGGCATAGGCGATCAGGGCGCTCAGCGCCTCCCCCATCAGACCTTGTCCCCAGTGGCTGCGGGCCAGCATGCAGCCCACCTCCGCCTGGCACAGGCTGGCGCCGGCCGCAAAGCTGTGCAAGCCGCAGGTGCCCACCAGGCGGCCGCTGCCGCGTAACTCCAGCCCCCACTCCAGCGACTCGCCGCCAGCCAGCAACCGCTCGACGCTAGCCAGCATCTGCGACACGGTGGCAAGGGAGGGAAACGGCGGCTCCCCGACGAAGCGCATCACCAGGGGATCCCCGTAGATGGCGAAGAGATCGGCAGCATCCCGCCCATCGAAGGGGCGCAGTCGCCCCCTTGGCGTCAGCAGTACGGGCAGTTCACGGGGCAGGGATGGCACGGAGTCGTATCGCCTTGTCTGGTCAAAGGAGTCCAATCATGAGGCTCAGAACCTCAAGGTCAAGCCGATATTGGCCTGCCACTGGGTGATCAGCTCCCCTCGCACCCGAAAGGCGCAGATCTCGGGGTTGCAGAGAAACTGGCTGTCGTCGTTGACCAGGGCACCATAACCGCGCACCTCGGCCCGCACGGCCAGATGTTCGGTCAGGCGCGGCTGCACCCCGAGGGCCAGGGACATGGAAGGGGCCGTCTCGCTGTCGTAGGCATCGAAGCGGGTGACCCCTATCCCGGCACCGATATAGGGGGCCATCAGGTTGTCAGAGAGGGTCAGGGCCCCGGCAAACTGCAGGGTGTCCACCGTCAGCCTGTCGGGCAGTTCGGGGGACACCCGGGTCGACTGGTGGCTGTAGAGAAGCTCCACCATGCCGGGGTCATCCACCTCCCTGCTGATGAAGAGCCCCCAGCTGCCGGAGCGCTCCCCTTGCAGGGTGTCGATGTCGCTCCCGTGCGGCGTGGGGGCCGGCTCGTCCATGGCCCGAAAGTCGATGGCCGAGCTGTATCCCGCAAAGGGAGTCAGCTGCCAGCCCGTCGC
Source organism: Aeromonas sp. s4 (assembly GCF_040907855.1). Classification (NCBI taxonomy): domain Bacteria; kingdom Pseudomonadati; phylum Pseudomonadota; class Gammaproteobacteria; order Aeromonadales; family Aeromonadaceae; genus Aeromonas; species Aeromonas sp. s4. The sequence continues at coordinate 268,430 of NZ_JBFOCP010000030.1, forward strand.
CGGGGGCTCGGCTGCCCAGCCCGCCAGGGGCAGCAGCAGCCCAGGCACCATCCCCATCGCTCCTCTCATGTGCTCATCCTTTGGTGAAAAGACCTGCGCAAAGCATATCAGAGCGCCCGTCTCCCACACTGGACAGGCGCTGTACCAGCCTCATTGCCCCGCTCCCGATGGAAAAATCTGTGCTCCCCGGGGTTATTCATCCGGGATTAACCTCGCCCCCGTAAGCTGGCGGCGCCACAGCGGTGGCATCAACAGACGAGGATCTCAGGAATGGTTGCCGCGCAACTCAACGACCCCCAAAGCACGCTCTCCGATACCCTGAGGGCCACCGCCCACGCCATCGAGGAGAGCCACATCAGCCTGCGCCAGATGCTGGCCCTGGTGGGCGAGCAGGGCATGCTGCTGTTTTGCGTGCTGCTCACGGTTCCCTTCCTGCTGCCGGTCTCCATTCCCGGCGTCAGCACCCCCTTTGGCCTGCTGATCCTCTTCATCGGCATCGGCATCACCCTCAACCGGGTGCCCTGGCTGCCCGCCTTCCTGATGGAGCGCCGCTTCGCCGCCGAGCACCTCAAGCCGACCCTGCACAAGGGGGCGGATCTGCTGGCCCGCATCGACCGCTTCATCCGCCCGCGCCTGCTCATCCTGACCGGCAGCGTGACCATCAACCGCTGCAACGGCCTGCTCATCATGCTGGCCGCCCTGCTGCTGATGCTGCCGCTGGGCGCCATTCCCTTCACCAACGCCATGCCCGCCTGGGCCATCCTGCTGCTGGCCATCGGCATGTTGCAGCGGGACGGTCTCTTCGTCGCCCTCGGCTATGCCCTGGTCGCCGCTACCCTGGTCTGGTTCAGCGCCCTGGCCATCGGCCTGCTGATGGCGGGGCAGAATATCTCGACCCTGTTCGGCTGATCTGGCCCGGCCAAATGAAAGAGGGCGACCCCGGGTCGCCCTCTTTCCTGTTCACTGCGCCCCTCAGGGCGCCCCATCGTGGGCCACCCGGTTGCGCCCGCCCCGCTTGGCGCGATAGAGCCACTCGTCCGCCCGGGCCAGCACGGTGCCAAGATCCTCTCCCGGCCGGATCAGGGTGGTGCCCAGGCTCACGGTCACGGGGGCGGGATCCGGCGCCATGGCCGCCACTGCGGCGCGGATCCGCTCCGCCACCTTCAGCAATATCCCCTCGTCTATCTGCGGCAGCAGGATCAGAAACTCCTCGCCACCGCTGCGCACGAAGAGATCCTCCCCCCGCAACTGGGCAGAGACGCACTCGCAGACCCGGCACAAGACCTTGTCACCGGTCTGGTGGCCGAAGCGATCGTTGATCTGCTTGAAGTGATCGAGATCCAGCATGATGAGGCCGGTGAGATGCTGCCCCTGCACCCTGTGGTGATACTGGTCGAAGAAGAAGTGGCGGTTGTAGAGGCCAGTGAGCTGATCCGTCTCCCCGAGCCGCTTGAGCCGCTGTTGCAGCTCGTGCTGGCGGGTGATGCTGCGGGTCATCCAGGCCACCGCCCGCTTCCCCTCATATAAAGAGGGCAAGGGCGCTATCTTGCCCTCGAAACGCTGCATTCCCTGGGGCCCGGCGTCGGCGTCGATGCCGTCCACCTCGGCGGGGGAGAGGTCATACTCCACCACCTGCACCTGGCCGCTGGCGAGGGCCTGAGCCACCTGCGCCATCACCCACTGCGCCTTGTCCTCGGGCAGCACGTCCAGCAGTTGTCTGCCGATCAGCGGGTTGCCGTTCTGGTAGGACTGCTGCTCCATCCCGCCGATGTACTCGATGTAGTAGCCATCTTCGCTGAGGATGAAAACGGGATCCGGCAACTGGGCCATCACTTCGTAGAGTTGTGCCACTGAGAGCGCCATCCGAGCTCCTTGCTATCCGTGGGAGTGGGTCCCTGTACTCCTGTTATACAAGACTCATGGAGTATCGCACAGGGGCAGAAAGCTGCCTGCCGGGCGGGAAGGATGCGGTCGGTGACGTGTTCACCGGACAAGCCTCCGGCAAAGTGAATGGTAGCAATCGGGGATGCTGTCAGAACCAGAGCTGTCAGACAGTCAGGAAGGTTTTTTTGCCTTCAGGCAGTGCGACATGCCAACCCCTGTGACGTCAGGGGCGCCATAGGGGTATTCCCGCCCCCGGACAAGGGGGGCAAGGCCGGATCCCGGTCAAGAGGGATCCGGCGAGCCGGCATCAGCGGGCAGCGGGCAGCGGATCGACTGGCGTTCCAGAGCAGTTCGCCGCCCTTGAGATCCATCAGGCTCATGGCGAGCCGGCATCAACGGGCAGCGGATCGGCTGGCATTCCAGAGCAGTTCGCCGCTCTTGAGATCCATCAGGCTCATGGCGAGCCGGTATCAGCGGGCAGCGGATCGGCTGGCATTCCAGAGCAGTTCACCGCCCTTGAGATCCATCAGGCTCATGGCAAATCGGCATCAGCGGGCAGCGGATCGGCTGGCATTCCAGAGCAGTTCACCGCTCTTGAGATCCATCAGGCTCATGGCGAGCCGGTAGCGGCCCCCTTCAGAGAGGAGATCCCCGTAGAGCATGTAACCCGCCCCGGTCTGGCGACCCAGACGCACCAGGGAAGCGGGGTTCATGCCCCCCTGCTGGTATTCAAGCTGACCCGTGATGGCCGTCACCTGGCCCGGGTCTGCGAAACGAAAGCCGCTATTGGCCTGAATGCGCTGGATCATGGCCACCGCCAGGGGCTGGGTGCTGAAGGGCTCACCTGTGCCGTTCTGGGGCGCCATCAGCAGCAGTACCGGGCTGCTGCCCGCCAGTGCCTGCACATCGGCGGCCTTCAGGAAGTCATCGGCCAGGGCGACCGCCAGCCCCGTCGGTGCCACGGGTTTGGGAGCAGGCACCGGCTCGGCCTTGTCAGGCTCGGCCACGGGTTTCTCTGGTTTGGTCACCGGCTTGTCCGGCTCGCCGACCGGCGCAGGCGTCCCCCCATAGGGATTGACCGCACATCCGCCCAGCAGCAGGGCACCCACCATCAACAAGGAACGCAGCTTCATCTTTTCTCTCCGCCAGAAGTGTGCAAGGCGCACTTCGTCCATCATCCATTTTGACGGAGCCAGACTCCGCCGCCCCTCCATGCTAGAGACAAACCCGCCCCGGGTCGATGCGCACATGGGCAGGGGGCGACAGAGACTGGCGAACAGACAGTGCCAGAGAATGCCTCGAATCAAATGAGGCCTGAGCGCAACACCGCCGTTGTGACCATATTGCGCTACTGAATAGCGAAGAACACCAGGTGATAGAGAGAGGCGGCGATCAACCCACCAACACCTACCCAAGGGATATACCTTCCCTTGTCGAAGGGAAAAATGGCTTCACCAAACAAGATGGCGGCGTAGGACAAGACCGGCAGATATTGCCCCAGACGCCCTTGATGGATGGAGCTACCGACGAGATCAGAAGGAAAAAGGTAATAGAGGGCAAGATACAGGAGCATCAAGAATGACCCACATACAAAACGCCTCTCTGCAAAGCGCCCCCAACCCGACAAGAGGTAGCTACCTGCAACAAGCCCAACAACCAATAACATCATGATCAATGCCTATCTCTTCATGCTCGGCATCACGCGACACAGGGCGATATGACTCTCATTTTTCAGCTTTTAATTTGATCATCGGTTGCATTAATGATATCCAATTTGGCCTCATTCATGTCCGATAAAGCAGGAGAGTATCATGGGGATAGCTACATGTCCGATCAAAGGACTGACATTGAGCTCCCGTTCAATCGATGCCCTGGAGCAAATGGACCAGCTTGTAGACAGCGCCAATCAACTGGCTGTCGCCGTTTCCGCCACACCGCTTTATACGATTTTCAGCGACCCGAGAAGTGCCAAGGACGTTGCCTACAACATCAGTGATTACGATTGGGAGTTGTATGGCCAGGCGATGGAAGGTATCCCCAATATCCTGCGCCACAAACTGAATCAGGTTGTTGAACCCATGGCATGGTCTTCAGCAGGTAAAGAATCCCAGTTCTGGAAATGTGTCCATGCCTCATACAACAAGTAAATTTGCCCTTCTGCTGCTCTTCGCCTGCCAAGGCGCCATGGCGCTGTCACTGCACGATCTGGACCCGGCATTTGAGCGGTGCGAAGCCATCAAGTCGCAACACGGCACCACTCTGCCCACGAAAAGCGACCCCTTCTGGTCACTGGAGAGGGAACAACAAGTGACCGTGCTTATCTATCTTCATGAGAAAAGCATGGAGCGCTGCACCGCAGCAGAGGTCGATGCGCTGGCGCTCAAAGCGTTCCATCAGGCGGTAGAGGGAGACCGCACCTTTCTCGACACCTTGATCAAGGCGAGGACTACCACCCTGACGCCAGCCCAGCAAACCCAGTTGCAGCAGATGGGGCAGGCGGAGCTGGACAGGCTGGCAGGCATGAAGGAATTTGCTCAGCCATTCTCACTGACCGCTTACCTCAAGCAACTGGGCAGCGCCACGCCCTGACAAGAGAAGTAGTACCGTAGGTCACTATGTCTGCATGGGTGATAAGGTGCGGATTATGTCGGACATGAACATCGGCAACGGGTCGCCCGGCAGGCGGCCACCCTGCTGTGTAGCTTTGGTTTGCAGCAGTTGGGTCTATTTCGACTGGAGAGCGTGATGGGGGTTGGCAACATCGCCAACAAAGCTGTTGCCATCGCTGTAGGGGCTACCTTTGAGTGTCGGGCGAGGAACCGCATATTCCTCCATGGTCAGCCTATTGATGCACTTATTTATTCTCTTGTTCCAACAGGCTGATTTCTATTGCAGGGTGGATTTTCTAGGCTTATCTGTCATAGGTGGATGATGGTCATGGCAACCTCCCCCTTCCACTCCATGCTTTAGTCAAACATATTAAGTGCTCTCATATCTTCGAAGTCATAGATACATCACATTTCAACATATCTGCACTTCATATGAGACTTGCACAACAGTAAACTGATAAGTGTATTTATATCTTTAGTTTGAACAACTTAATTTGGGTATAAAAATGATCAGATCAATTACACTCCAAAATATTACCTCATATCATCCTACAACACCCACAACAATAACACTGAGTAAACAAAGAACAATCTTCTTTGGGCAGAATGGTAGTGGAAAAAGTACCATAGGTCGCCTAATAAGCGCCCATGCAAAAGGAGAGCAGCTTAGCCAACAATCCAATGTCCAAAGCGATGAAAAGACAAGATATTATGTCTATAACAGCGACTTCATTAGAGAATCATTTTATGAATCAGCCTCCCAACCGGGTGTATTTACAGTTGGAAAGGATGATTCAAATGCTCAAGCTACTATAGAGGAGCTAGAAAAACAGAGGGAACTAAAATCCGCTCAAATCAGTAAAGCTGAAATCCAAAGCAATGAAATTAGGCTGTCAAGAGATGAAATTCTAAAAAAATATCAAGATTCCGTTTATTCACATAAAAAGCATTACCAACATGATGCCTTATCATACTGTCTAAAAGGAAGAGCTCAAAAAGCCTCGTTCTTTAGTGCAGCCGAATCAGGCCGTAAAATTAATGAATTCACACTAGATGAGTTAATAAAAGAAAAAGAAAAAATCGATGCTTTCTCGGTTGAAGTTCCAATTAAACCTGAGTTTATAACTATTCATAAAACAGATGTCAATATCAATACTCTACTTGGTTCTCCTCTCGTAAATACATCAACCTCTTATTTATCATCACTTATAGAAAAGTTGAATAGCCAACATTGGGTTCGAGATGGGCGTAAGTATATTGAACATACGAATGTCTGCCCATTCTGTCAAAAGACACCTACAAGTGAATTTAAAGAGCAAATTGAACAAGTTTTCGACACCCACTATGAAGATGCAATATCTAGCCTTGAAGAATATAAAGAAGAATATGAAGTATATATTAACTCTGTCAAGGAGTGCTTAAATAGTGACAAATTAGCTTACATTGAAAGCAACCAAGAATACCAGAGTGCTCGGAAAGCATTCATTGACGCCATAGAGAAAAACAATGAAATGGTTGCGCATAAAATAAAACACCCCATAGAAGTCATAACTCTAATTGATCAAGAGCAATTGGCTGGAAAAATAAATGCCATTATTGATATGACCAGGCAAGAGATTGATGCATTTAGTTCACAGTTAGCACAGAAAAAAGTCACTGAGTCCAATATAGAAAAACAATTTTGGGGATTGATAAATGAAGCTCTGAGCAGTGTCTTTTCTGATTATAAAAAAGAATTAAAAATAAATGACTCTGAAATAGAAAAGAATCATAACATTGTTGTAAAACTAAAAAGTGAACTTGCAACTATAGATAAAGATATTAGAGATCTTGCTGGAAGTATTGTTGGCATCGATTCTGCCTTAGACGCGATCAATAATAGACTTAAATCTATAGGTTTAGATAGCTTTGAATTAGTTAAACATCATGATGGAACATATTGCATTCATAGGGGCGGTGAAACAGACGCGGTATATCATACTCTTAGTGAGGGTGAAAAAACATTAATCACACTTGTCTATTTCATTGAGTTAGTTAAAGGTGACATAAACAAGAACGATTGCACTACTCCAAAAAATGAAAAAACTATTGTTATTGATGACCCCATATCCAGCCTATCATCAAATTATATATATGATGTTGCCACAATGATTCACAAGGATATCTTTGAAGAAAACTATGGTCAATCTATTGTCTTGACTCATAATTTATTTTTTTACCATGAGCTACTAAAGCAATCGGAATCTAATAAATTCGAAAAATTGTATGACCTCTATCGGGTTAAGAAAGATGAATACAGTAACATACATTCTCTAGGAAAGGATGAAATAAAAAATGACTATGAACTCTATTGGCTTGCCATTAGAGACTTCAAAGAAACCGGGAATTGGTCGCCACTTATTCCAAATGCAATGAGAAACATACTGGAACATTATTTTGCATTTGTACACAAGAATGACAAATTACATAAGGTAATTACAGCATTAGAGCAAACAGATCATCAATTCAAAGTTCTTTATAGATACTTAAATCGTTCTTCTCACTCTGATGCGATCAATATAACAGATATCAGTGTCGGTGATTATCAACGCTTCCTAGACATTTTCAAAAACATATTTGAAAAAACAGGAGATGAAGAACACTACCAGAAAATGATCAGTGCATAACAGCACGGAGAGAAATAATGAAGATGTTGCCGCCTTGGTATACCTCACTTACCGATTGGGCAGGGAGCGATAGTGTTTGCACACATCTTCCCAGCGACCAAAACGAAAGCGTTGGTAGCGCCGTACAGGAACACATTTGTGTTTCATGGCAGCCTCCTCGTCCGAAAACGACAGTGTTGGACACTGACATCCCTCACAGGGCCTCTGCGAGCTTGCATGTGGCTAAGCAAGAGAAGTGGAAGGCGGCAACGGCTGATAGGAGACAACAAACAGTGTTATTTGTCAATTAATACAGAAACATACATCTCATTTCCACAGTAAGGATTGAATCGCTAGCAGCTCCCATAATGGCAAGAGTGGCATCTGACTCGAGCAAAGAGGTGGGCATGACCTTGGTTCCCCCTCTTATTCGCAGAGGCGAGCCCGCTTGTCCAGGCCGCGAGACAGGATGTCGAGCGAGCGGCGCCGGGCCATGGACGGCCCGTCGGCGCGTGCCGTCGGACAAGCAGGTGAGCCGAAGGCACCCGACGTAAGTCGGGCGAATAAGCGGGGGAAAAGACCTTTGGTGACTTTGGGTCTTTCCAAAGTCACTCGCCCAAGCCCGAAGGGCGGGCGAAACCCCGTCGAGGCCAGCGGCCTCGCGTCCTGCACGGCGCAGCCGTGCCTGCTCGCCACAGGCATGGAGTTTGGCCGAACTCCGCTCCTATCGGCCCAAGAAGGGCTCCCAATCCTTGAACACCGGCTGCAACCCTGCCAGCCGCACGGCAGCCGCCACTTCCCCCACAGGGCGGTCGTCGTGGATGGCGAACTGCTCCAGCTCCTCTTTATCCCCCTCGGCATAGCCACCCGGCTGGGTGCGCGACTCGGCCGACATCTGGGTGATGCCAAGGCGCACCGCGCCGTTGCGAAACGTGGCGGACTCGCGGGTGGAGAGGGACAACTCCAGCGTGGGCGAGAAGAGGCGCCAGGCGCAGATAAGCTGGGCCAGCTGGCGATCCGACATGACCACGGCAGGCTCCAGCCCGCCGGTGCAGGGGCGCAGGCGCGGGAAGGAGAGCGAGTAGCGGCTCTGCCAGTGGTGGCGCTCAAGCCAGGCGAGGTGCTCGGCGACGAAGTAGCTGTCGGCACGCCAATCCGCGGAGAGGCCGATGAGCGCCCCCAACCCTATCTTGTCGATACCGGCGCGGCCGAGCCGATCCGGCGTGGCGAGGCGCCATGCGATGTCCCGCTTGTTGCCGCGCAGGTGGTGGCGGGCGTAGGTGGGAGCGTGGTAGGTCTCCTGATAGACCATGACCGAATCGAGGCCGAGGGTCTTGAGCTCGGCGTATTCGTCTTGGGAGAGGGGCTGCACCTCCATCGCCACCGTGCTGAAGTGGCGGCGAATGATGGGCATCACCTGCCGAAAATAGGTGAGCCCCACCTTGTGCTCATGCTCGCCGGTCACCAGCAGCACGCTGTCGAAACCGCGCTCCTTGATGGCCAGACACTCGCGCTCTATCTCGTCGCTATTCAAAGTCTTGCGCTTGAGGCGGTTGCTCATGGAGAAGCCGCAGTAGGTGCAGTCGTTGGCGCACAGGTTCGACAGATAGAGGGGCACATAGAAGCCGATGGTGTTGCCAAAACGCTGGCGGGTCAGGCGCTCGGCTTCGGCTGCCATCTGTGGCAAAAACGCCTCGGCGGCCGGGGAGATCAGCGCCATAAAGTCCGCCAGGGTACGGCGGGGTGCGCTCAGGGCCCGCGCCACATCGGCGGCGGTCTTGGCGCGGATCTGCATGCCGATATCGTCCCACTCCAGCTCCTGCCATCTATCGAGAAAACTCTCCGACTTTCTCTCAACCCCC
>NZ_JBFOCP010000031.1:0-69169 GCF_040907855.1 Aeromonas sp. s4
TGATTCAAATTGTTAAAGAGCGACGCAGCTTTTGGCTGCTGCGGGAGTGGCATTCTACTCAACCGCCTTCTCGAGTCAAGCCTTATTTTACGAGGATTTTTCGAGGCACCGACGGGCTTGTTTGCGTTGCCGCTTGCCCTGTCGATGGAGGCGCATTATAGAGACATAGATCACATTAGCAAGCTCTCATCGCAATAAAATTGCAAAAAAATGCCAATTCTTAGTTATTCATATCAAAACACAGTTTTTATACAGACTTACCCACAGGGCAAACCCGGAAAGGGCTCATTCTGCACCCTATTACCTCCCGTTCCTCTCTGCCCGTCTCCTGTTCGAAGGGTTGCTGACCATATCAATCCATATATAAAGGAAGAGAATCGCAAAGTGACGCTCAGACCAGTCCTGCCTCAGCAACCCAGGCAGCGATCAGCTCGGCTGCCGCCATGGAGCGGCAACCCGATATATTCTGCCCGGCCCAGAGTGGCGAGAAACCGCGGTCACCCGCCTTTTCGGCTGCAGCACGCAACGGAGCCAATGCGCCGCTGGCATACGGGAAGTCTGGCGGCAGCACCGAAAGGGGGCCGAGTTCCCGCATCAAGCGGTTGACTATCCCCCGCGCCGGACGGCCGCTGAACAGATTGGTCAGTGCGGTGTGTTGGCCATGCCTCCCCTGCAGCGCCGCACGGTGCAGGGGCGAGGTCGTCGCCTCGTGGCAACAGAGGAACGCCGTTCCCACCTGCACGGCGCTCGCCCCCAGAGCAAGGGCGGCTCTGATGCCCTTCCCATCCACGATGCCTCCTGCAGCGATGACCGGGATCGCTACTGCCGCCACTACCTGTGGCAGAAGGGTAAAGGTGCCCTGCTGCAAGCTGAGATCCTCACTCAGGAAGTGACCGCGATGGCCCCCCGCCTCCAGCCCCTGGGCGATGACGGCATCGGCTCCGTGGTCGGCAAGCCACTGCGCTTCTGCCACCGTGGTGGCGCTGGCAAACACTTTTGCGCCTGTGGCTTTTACCTGGGCAAGCAATTCGGGCTCGGGCAAGCCGAAGTGGAAACTGACCACGGCAGGTCTGAACTCTGCAAGCAGGGCCGCATGCTCGTCATTGAAGGGGGCCCGAGAGGGGGCTCGCGACGGCGCCGCGGCATCCACCCCGAACTCGGCGTAATAGGGTAACAGTACCTGGCGCCAGCGCTGCTCCGCTGCCGGTTCCGGCTCGTGCTGCCGATGGCAAAAGAAGTTGATGTTGTATGGGCCTGGCCCGCTGGCGGCGAGGCGGCTAAGCTCCTGGCGCAGCTCGGCACCACTCAGCATGGCGGCAGGCAGGGAGCCCAGTGCCCCCGCACTGGTCGCCGCCATCGCCAGGGCGCTGTCCTGCACGCCCGCCATGGGGGCCTGAATGATGGGATAGCGCATCCCCAGTTCGGCAAAGAGCGTCATATGATGGTTTCCTGTTTCTGATGGTGAGTCTGGCTGTGCGCCAGAGGAGGGTTGAGTCGGCAGATCGCACCTGACGTGCTGACACGTCGTCTGGCGATATCGCCTGTCCAGTTCCCGGCCAGACATCCTGTCTTGGCTTTCATCCATCAGGCTCCTTGAGGTTCATTGCACATCGGGCCCGCGAAGGGCCCGAACGTGAAGTGTCAACGCACGCTGCGCAGCAGGAAGTCCGGCTGGCCACAGGAGCGGCGCTCCCGCTTCTGCATCTCGTCGGAGCAGGGAACGGCATCCGTCCCCTGCTTGTTGATGCAGATGTAGATCTCCCGCAGGAAGCGGCCCCCATCGGCGCAGGCCACCGTGATGTTATCGGGGGCCAGCCACTCGTTGGCGCTCGACAGATCGGCCTTGAGCTGGAAGCTGTTTTTGCGCAGCGGCTCTTCCGGCGATTGATAGGCGGCCGGGATCTTCACCTTCTGGCGCAGATCGCTGGCCAATTGGTGAAATGCCTCCTGGCTCAGCCCGGAACAGGTGCCGTGCTTCTCCCATTCATGGCGATAGAGGAAGCGGCTGGGGTAGAGCCCGGCAAACTGCTGCTCCATATCCGCATCCAGCCGCTCGCGGGTGCAGCTGGCGGGGTAGCCGCGCTGATACTGGGGCCAGAGCCCATGCAGCACGAACCCCAGCTTGCGGGCGCACTGCTCCCGATCCCCTGGCTTGATGGCGCAATGCTCGGGCGACCAGGAGAGTGCCATGGCGTAATAGTCAAACTCCCCCGCATAGCCTTTGCCCTGGGCGGCGGAGATCCACAACAGCGACCCCACCAGCCATACCATGACCTGCTTCATCTCTCGTTCCCCCTCATCTCTTTGCACCCGGTGGCGCCCCATTTTGCGCCCTCATGCTCCCATAACAGGGAGTCAAAGAACAATCGCTCAAAATGGCCTTACTCACTGTGGGTCAGACCAGTAAAAGGTTTCCCCTGCCGGATCAGAGGCGTAAGCTGGCTCTCCGGCGGGCCTTCATGACGCGCCACGTTTCCCCGATTTCATCAGCAACAGGACGTAACATGATCCGCAAGAATCCCTCAGGTCACCTGCCCGTTATCGACGAATCCGCCTATATCGACAAGACCGCCATCATCTGTGGCAAGGTGATCATCAAGGAGAACGTGTTTGTCGGCCCCTATGCCGTGATCCGCGCAGACGAAGTGGACGAGAGTGGTGACATGGAACCCATCGTCATCGGCGCCAACTCCAACATTCAGGATGGCGTCGTCATCCACTCCAAATCCGGCGCTGCCGTCACCATCGGCGAGTTCAGCTCCATCGCCCACCGCAGCATCGTCCACGGCCCCTGCGAAGTGGGTAACCGGGTCTTCATCGGCTTCAACAGCGTGTTGTTCAACTGCCACATCGGCGAAGGGTCCGTGGTGCGCCACAACTCCGTGGTCGATGGCTGCGATATTCCCCCCGGCTTCTATGTCCCCTCCACCACCCGCATCAACCAGCAGAGCGATCTGGCGCAGATCCCGCGCGTCACCGTGGACGCCACCGAGTTCTCCGAGGATGTGGCTCACACCAACATCGACCTGGTCAGGGGTTACAAGGCGCTCTCCAACGAGTTTTGATCCGGTGAGCGGTTCACGACACACAACGGGCGCCACGGCGCCCGTTGTCACAACTGTAAAGAGGGCGAAAAGAGGGTGTAAAGGTGGTTGAGCCGGGCGCACGCGTCGCGTTTGATGGGGGCGTTCCCATCAATGGAGTCATCATCATGTCACGCTATCCTGTCGCCCTTGCCCTGCTGCTGGGCACCACGCTCCTTCATGCCGGCGAGATGCCGCCCCCGATGGGCGCCCGCCAGGGAGGCCCCATGACACCGCCCCCCTCCGTGCTCTATCACGCCAGCAAGCAGGGTGCGGATCCCCAGGTCCTGGTCCAGGCGCTGTCCAAAAACATTGATGCCGCCAAGCCGGATACCCGCTACGAGGTCACGGTCAGCGTGCGCGAACTGCCGCCCCAGCCACTCAAACCCCAGCCCGCCGGTGCACCGCTCAAGGGGCAGTGAGATGAGTCTGCACCGCCCTTCACTCTGGCTGCTTGCCATGGCCATCGCCCTGCCCGCCATGGCGGGTCCGGGGAACATGGGCAGACCGGGCGGATGGGAGAGCCCTGCCCCGCAGTACGGCCATGGGGCTGGTCCCGGCTTCGGCCACCGCGTCGACCGGCTGCCGAGAGGGGTGGAAACCTTGCTGCTGGCCGGGCTCACCTACTATGTGCTCGACGGCATCTTCTACCGCCGGCAGGAGAACCACTATGTGGTGGTCTCCCCACCTCCTCAGGTCCTGGTGGTGGCAGAGACAGGGCTCATCCCCCTGGATCTGGATGGCCGCCGCTATTACGTCAGGGAGGGTCACTACTACCTGCGAGAAATAGACGGGCGCTACACCGAGGTGCCGCCGCCAGCGGCGCTGCGCTGAATCGCACGGAGGAACAGATACGAGCAGGGGGCCTTGGCCCCCTCTTTCATTACCGGGGTGTTTACCCCACTCAAGCCTGAGCCGCGAGCCTCAGGACGGGTCATGCAGGGGCAGCGTCATGGTCACTCTCAGCCCCCCCTGTGCGCGATTGCGCGCCTGGATGGTGCCGCCCTGCAGAATCACCGCCTTGCGGGCGATGGCGAGCCCGAGCCCGTAGCCCTTGCCCATGCGGGGTGAGCCAATGCGCACGAAGGGGTCGAAGATCCCCGCCAGCTTCCCCTCCTCCACCCCGGGCCCCCGATCGGCGATGGAGAGCTGTACCCCCTGGCCCAGGCGCAGCAAGCGAACACTCACCATCTGGCCCGACTGCGAGAAACGCAGGGCGTTGCGCACCACGTTCTCCACGGCGCGGCGCATCAGCTCGGCATGCCCCAGCAGGAGACAACCCTCCCCCAGCGCCTCCTCGAGCCCTATCTCGACTCCGGATTGCTGGGCTTCGAACCTGGCATCCTGGACGACGGTCTCCACCAGCGCCAGCAGGTCGTAGTGGCTCTGCTCAAGCCCGTGGCCCTGCTCGGCACGGGAGAGGGTCAGCAGCTCCCCTATCATCCTGTCCATCCGCTCCGTCTCGAGCCGGATCCGCGCCAGGGCGTCGCTTGCCTTCTCCGGGCGCTGCTCCGCCAGACCGATGGCCATCTGGATGCGGGCCAGGGGGGATCGCAGCTCGTGGGAGACGTCGTGAAGCAGTTGCTCGCGCCCCTCGACCAGTTGCTGCAACCGCTCCACCATGAGATCGAACTCCTTCGCCACCTCCGTGAGCTCGTCCCGACGCCAGCGCAGAGCGGGCCAGAGTCTGACCCCCAGATCCCCTCTGGCTACCCGATCGAAGCTGCGCCGCAGGGCGTTCATGGGTCGGGTCAGGTGCCAGGCGAACAGAATGCTGAACAAGAGTCCCCCCAGGCCGCCAATCCAGAGCATGGGCGGGGGAATGTTGAACCAGGAGAGGGGACCGGGAGCAGGCCCGCCGGGGAGGACGCGCGGGTCCGCTCTGGTCTGCAGCAGATAGGTCTGCCCGTCGCTGGCAATCACGGTGCGTGTCAGCACGGTGCCCGGGCCAGGTTCCCCGGAGGCTGTCAACCTGGATGCCCGGGGCGCTGGCCGGGGAGGCGCATCGGAGACATCGAGGAGTGTTATCTGCAGCAACGGCGGCGACATGGCCTGGCTCAATGCCGTCGCAGCCTCGATTCCCCCCTTTGCCAGCACGGCTGCCGCCATCTCCAGATGCTGGCTCGCCAACTGCTGGGCCAGGTGCTCTTCCGGGGGGTCACGCTCGGCACGAAAACCGAGCCAGAGCAGTTGGCTGACCAGCACGATGGCCAGCCAGAACCCCAGCAGAATCTTCCAGAACAAACGTCCCTTGAGGATCACCGTATCTTGTACCCTATGCTGCGCACCGTCTCTATGGTGACGGCCTCCCCCGCCTTCTGCTGCAGTTTCTGCCTCAGGTTGCAGATGTGCACATCGACGCTGCGATCATAGGCCTCCCTCGGGCGCCCTACCCCTTGCAGGGAGAGGGTGTCCTTGGTTACCACCTGCTCCGGTGCTCGCACCAGCAACACCAGCATGTTGAACTCGGTGGCGGTCAGCTCCAGCGGCTCCCCCTGCCAGAGACAGACCCGGTTGGCCGGGGTGACCGTCAGATCCCCCAGGATGAGGGCATCCGGCGAGGGGGTTGCGCTCCCCCCCTCGTTGACCCGCCGCAGAACGGCCCGCAGCCTGGCCACCAGCTCCCTGGGGTAGCAGGGCTTGGGCACATAGTCATCGGCCCCCATCTCCAGTCCCACCACTCGATCCACGTTGTCCCCCTTGGCGGTCAGCATGATGATCGGCAGGCGGCTGCGCTGGCGCACCTGGCGCAGCACCTCGGTGCCGCTCAAGTCGGGCAGCATCACATCCAGCAGCAGGGCGCTGTAACGGCCGGAGAGGGCATGGTGAACACCTTCCCCTCCGGTCAGCACCTGGGTGGTATCAAACCCCTCTCCCCCCAGGTATTCACTCAACATGGCGCCCAGTTCGGCATCGTCATCCACCAGCAGGATCTTCATATGCGGTCTCCCTTGTCGGCGGCCATTTTCGCCGCTTGCCACGCACTTGGCAGCCATTTTTACGAAACCCTTACGCTTGGCGCAAAGAGCCTTAACCCGGCTCTGGGGTAGAGTGCCGCCGTGATCGTCATTCAGGATACAGGTTGTCATGCCCACGTTCTCCCCTCGTCTCTTCTGGCTGCTGCCCCTGTGCGCCCTCGCCCTGTTGCTGGCCTGGCGCCCCCAGGCCAAGGCACCCGCCAGCGACTACATCACCGCCAGTGCCGAGACCCGGGATCTGGAGCAGCTCATCATGGCGGACGGCACCCTGAAGGCGCGCAAGCAGGTGAGCGTGGGCGCCCAGGTGTCGGGCCAGATCAAGAAACTGCACGTGACTCTGGGGCAGGAGGTCAAACAGGGGGAGCTGCTGGTCGAGATAGACGATCTGCCCCAGCAGAACGCCCTCAAGGATGCCCTGGCCCAGCGCGACAACCTCCAGGCCCAGCTGGATTCCAAAGAGGCCACCCTTCGCAATGCCCGTCTGGCATACCAGCGCCAGCAGCAGATCGTCGCAAGAGGCCTTGGCAGCACGGCCGACCATGACAGCGCCAAGGCGACCCTGGACGAGACCCTGGCCGATATCCGGGCCCTCAACGCCCAGCGGGTGCAGGCCGAGATCGCGGTGGACACAGCCCGGGTCAACCTGGGGTATACCCGGATCCTGGCCCCCCTCTCCGGTACCGTGGTGGCCATGCCGGTGGAGGAGGGGCAGACCCTCAACGCCAGCCAGAGCACCCCTACCCTGCTCAAGATTGCCCAGCTCGACACCATGACGGTGGAGGCCAGGATCTCCGAGGCCGACGTCATCAACGTCCGGGTCGGCATGCCGGTCTATTTCACCATTCTTGGCAACAGCCAGCGCCGCTTCGAGGGATCCCTGCGGGCCATCGAGCCCGCCCCCGACACCATCAATGACGACGACACCACCACCAGCAGCAGCGACAGCAGCGCCATCTATTATCACGGCCTGTTCGAGGTGCCCAACCAGGATGGTCAGCTCAGGATCAGCATGACGGCCCAGGTCTATCTGGTGGTCGCCCGGCTCAAAGATGCGCTGGTGATCCCGGCCATCGCCCTGCAGGGGGATCAGGTCAGGGTGGTCGACGACGGAGGCCGGATCAGCCTGCGCCGGGTCAAGGTCGGCCTGAACAACAAGGTGGATGCCCAGATCCTGTCGGGCCTGAGCACCGGTGAACGGGTCATCGTCAGCGAAGTGAGCGCAGGCCAGAGCAACGCCGCCGGGGGCATGCCGCCCCCCATGGGGATGTGACCATGGGCGCCTTGTTGCAACTGCGGGGCATCCGCCGCCACTTCAAAGAGGGTGAGCGCACCGTCACCGTGCTCGATGGCATCGATCTGGCGATCGCCCGTGGAGAGATGGTGGCCATCGTCGGTGCTTCGGGCTCCGGCAAATCCACCCTGATGAACCTTCTGGGCTGCCTGGATCAGCCGAGCGAGGGGGCCTATCTGGTGGCCGGGCGCGATACTGCCACCCTCAGCCGGGACGAGCTCGCCGCCCTGCGCCGGGAGCACTTCGGCTTCATTTTCCAGCGTTATCATCTGCTGGCGGATCTCGATGCCCGCACCAATGTGGAGGTACCCGCCCTCTACGCCGGTCTGGATCCGGCCGAGCGACGCCAGCGGGCCGAGGCCCTGCTGACCCGCTTCGGCCTCGCCAGCCGGCTCGAACACAAGCCAAGCCAGCTCTCCGGCGGCCAGCAGCAGCGGGTCAGCATCGCCCGGGCCCTCATCAACGGCGGCGAGGTGATCCTGGCCGACGAGCCGACCGGGGCCCTCGACAGCCAGAGCGGCGCCGAGGTGATGGCGAGCCTTCAAGCTCTGCATCGCCAGGGCCACACCCTGGTGATCGTCACCCACGACATGGACATCGCCCGCCACGCCGAGCGGATCATCGAACTGAAAGATGGCCGGGTGATCGCCGATCGCCGCACGCGCGAGCCACAGGCCTTTCCCCTGGCGACCCAGGCCGCCACCAAGACGTCCGCCAAGGGGAAGACCCCGCTGATGGCGGGACTCGGGAATGCCCTGCAGATGGCCCTCAAGGCCATGGTTGCCCAGCGTCTGCGCACCTTTCTCACCATGCTCGGCATCATCATAGGTATCGCCTCGGTGGTGACCGTAGTGGCCCTCGGGCAGGGCTCCCGGGAGCGAGTACTGGAGAACATCAACGCCATGGGCACCAGCACCCTGGAGGTGTTCCCCGGCCGCGGCTTCGGGGACATGCGCTCCGCTACCATACAGACGTTGCGGATCGGGGACGCCGAGGCCATCGCCCGGCTGGACTACGTGCACAGCGTCACCCCCAGCCTCAGCACCAGCGCCACCCTGCGCCTCGGCAGTACCGCCGTCTCCGGCACCATCAACGGCGTCGGCGCCCAGTTCTTCCAGGTCAGGGGCTATCGCCTGGCCCAGGGCATGGGCTTTGATCGCCAGAGCGAGGAGAGCCTGGCCCAGGAGGTGGTGATCGACGAGCACACCCGGGACAAGCTGTTCGCCCCGACCCAGTCCCCCCTGGGCCAGGTGATCCTGCTGGGGGATCTGCCCTGCCGGGTGATCGGGGTCGCCATCAAGAACCAGAGCGGCTTTGGCAGCGACGAGACCCTCAACGTCTGGATCCCTCATACCACCGCCATGAGCCGCCTGCTGGGGCAGAGCCATCTGCGCAGCATCAGCGTGCGGGTGCGGGACGAGGTGAGCCTGGACGCCGCCCAGGACGGCATCAGCCGCCTGCTCACCCTGCGCCACGGCAGCCAGGACTTCTTCCTGCTCAACACCGACAGCATCCGCCAGACCATCAGCCAGACCAGCGCCACCCTGACCACGCTGATCGCCCTCATCGCCCTCATTTCCCTGATCGTCGGGGGCATAGGGGTGATGAACATCATGCTGGTCTCGGTCACCGAGCGCACCCGGGAGATAGGGGTGCGGATGGCGGTCGGCGCCCGGACCCGGGATATCCAGCAGCAGTTCCTCATTGAAGCCGTGCTGATCTGCCTGCTGGGGGGCGTGCTCGGCATCGCCCTCTCCCTGGTGCTGGGCCAACTGTTCGACCACTTCAGCAGCGGCGTCCGGATGAGCTACTCCCTTGCCGCCATGGGGGTGGCCTGCCTTTGCGCCAGCCTGATCGGGGTAATATTCGGCTTCGCCCCGGCCCGCCGGGCCGCCAGGCTGGATCCCATCCACGCACTGGAGCGCGAATAGCCCGCATTGACGCCGGGGTGACGCCACTCACCCCGACACCGGATCAGGGGCCGATGCCCGGCCCCGCCACCAAGCCTGAACGCCCGCACTTCTTCCCTGAATGCGCGGGTTCTTTGACCGGGTCCCGTACCCGGTCTTTTTTTGTCTCCCGCCCGCCACACCCACAAAAAAAGCCGCCCGAAGGCGGCTCTTGTCATCACGGGCCAGGCGGTTACCCCGGGCCATCAGGCGCCGATGATACCGCCATCGTCCCGGGTGATCCGCAACACAGCGGAGCGGGGAATGGCGGTGCCGCCGTCCGGGAAATGGGAGGGCGCCCCCTCCTCACCCGGGTGCTGCACCCCGACGAACAGGGTGCGCCAGTCAGGCGTGAAGGTGAGGCCCGTTATTTCGCAGGCCACAGGGCCGGTCAGGAAGCGGCGCACCTCGCCGCTCGCGGGATCGGCGCACAGCATCTGGTTGTTGCCCATGCCGGCAAACTGCTTCTCGTTGGAGTAATCGCCGTCGGTCTGGATCCAGAGCCGCCCCGCCTCGTCGAAGCCGATGCCGTCCGGGCTGTTGAACATGTTGTCCGGATGGATGTTGGCACTGCCCGCCATCAGCCCCTCCTTGTGCACGCCAGGGTTGCCCGCCAGCAGGAAGAGATCCCACTCGAAGCTGTCGCTCCCGTGATCGTCCCCCATCGGGCGCCAGCGGATGATCTGGCCATAGGGGTTCTCGGCCCTGGGGTTGGCGCCATCGAGAGGTTGGTTCTCCTTGAGGCCGCGGTTCTTGTTGTTGGTCAGGGTGCAGTAGACCTCGGCTCTGTGGGGATGCACGGCCACCCACTCGGGCCTGTCCATGGTGGTGGCGCCGAGCCGGGTCGCCGCCTCCCGGGCGAAGATGAGCACCTCCCCCTGATCGGCGAAGCCGTTCTCCCGGGTCAGACCGTGCTCGCCGTGCACCAGGGGCAGCCACTGGCCGGTGCCCTTGAGCTCCCCCTCCCTCGCCTCGAAGCGAGCCACATAGAGGGTGCCCTCATCCAGCAGATCCCGGTTCGCAGGATCGTTGCCCGGCGCCACCTTGTTCTTCGAGACGAAGCGGTAGATGTGCTCCCCCCGCTCGTCGTCGCCGAGGTAGACCACGGCGCGGCCATCCTGGTTGATGGTGAAGGCCGCATTCTCATGCTTGAAGCGGCCAAGGGCGGTACGCTTCTTCGGGGTGGAGGCGGGATCGCGCGGATCGATTTCCACCACCCAGCCGAAGCGGTGCGGCTCCTGGGGATGCTTCGCGAGATCGAACCGCTCGTCAAATTTGTGCCAGCCAAAGCCTGCATCCTCGGCGGCCAGGCCGTAGCGGGCGGCGCGCTGGTCCAGCACCGGCTTGCCCTCGCTGCCGAAGTAGCCGTTGAAGTTCTCCTCGCAGGTGAGGTAGGTGCCCCAGGGGGTCTGGCCATTGGCGCAGTTGTTGAAGGTGCCAAGGGCGGTGCGCCCCTCGGGATCGGCCTGGGTCTTGAGCAGGGCATGGCCCGCCGCCGGGCCGCTCAATGTCATGGGGGTCGTGGCGGTGATGCGGCGGTTGAGGGCCCCCCTGGGGTTGGCCTGCCACTTGCCACCGATGCGCACCAGCTCCACCAGGGAGACCCCGTGGGCCGCTTGGGCCTTGGCGACAGCCTCTGCACTGAGGGTCTTGCCACCATCTTCAAACAGGTATTCGTAGTTGGTGTATTCGTTGTTGACGGCGAGCAGGGCGCGATCCGGCCCCAGGGAGAAGAAGCTCATGCCGTCGTTGTTGTCGCCAAACTGGCGGGCCTGGGCCTTGGCATCGTTGCTTTGGGCAAAGGCGGGGGCATCGGGGAAGAGGGCATCTCCCCAGGCGATCAGCACCTCGGCCTTGTAGCCGGGCGGCACCACTATGGTGTCGGCCACCGAGGCGGGCACGGCCTGGAAGCCAAGCAGCGGCCGGGTGGCGGCAGCCACGGCCTGGGCCACGGGGCTCGCGGCAAAGAAGGCCACCATGCTGGCGGCGCCCACCCCTTTGAGGAAGCCACGGCGGCTCAGGCCCGCCTCGATGAGGCGGTTGAATGCCGGCTCCTGCTCACGGGGGTGGTTGGCACTGTCTTTCTCGTCAAAACGGCTCATCGGCTTTTCCTTGTTATCTCGGCGCAATCATTGCGTCATCACGGCGTCCGGCCACAGCATGGCAGCGCTTTATTAAACGAGGATGACAAATGATGAGATAACCGGCTGGCCCGGCAAGACGCCACCGCCAACGACAAGGGGCGGTGGACACCAGTCCCACCGCCCCAAGAGACACATCGCCGACAGAAGCTCTCCCCTCTATCTAGCCGCACCTCTTCAGACTGCTATGCCCGTTTGTACCGGATAGCGCCCGATGGCAACGTCTAGTTGCACTTCTTCAGACTGATATGCCAGTTGGCGCCGGATTGCACCTGATGTTTGGCGGCGAAGCTGTCCATGTTCAGCGCCACCGACACCTGCAACAGGCTGTTGAGGTAGACCAGGGGCTGCCCCTCCGGCACATCGCCAAAGCTGCTGACGTAGGGGGCCTTGCCCTCGTATTTCAGCGCATCCCCTTCGCTGATCCTGATGCAGGCGTTGTCCCCCTTGTGGATACCCGCCTTGGTCAGCAGGCTGTCGTCGATATTGGTCCAGACGTTGCCGTACTGCACGTCCAGGATCGGAATGGTGCCCTTGAGGGTACCGTCTTGCTCGGCCACCGCGGGCTGATAGGGGATGGTCACCACCTCGGCGGGCAGCAGAGGCCCCACCTGCTCGAAGCTGATGGCACCGGAGGCGAGGCGCGCGCCGGTGTAGGCGTAGACGTCGCGGCCGTGGAAGGTGTAGGACTTCTCGGAGCCCTTGAGGCGGTTGGTTTTCTCGTCGATCTGGCGCACCGCCTCGATGCCGAAGTGCTCCGCCACCAGGGTCAGGGTGCCGTTGTCCGGGCTGACGATGTAGTGGCCGCTCCTGGTCTTGAGTACCACCGACTTGCGTTCGGTGCCGACACCGGGGTCCACCACGCTGACGAAGACGGTGCCCGCGGGCCAGTATTGCAGGGTCTGATAGAGGCGGTAGGAGGCTTCCCAGATGTTGTAGGCCGGGATCTCGTGGGTCAGGTCATGGAGCGGCAGGGTGCGGTCCACCCCGAAGGCGACCCCCTTCATGGCCGAGACGGCGCCATCCTTGAGACCGAAGTCGGTCTGGAACACCAGAGCCTCGTTGGCAAGGGCACTCGCCCCCACCAGAGAGAGGGCGAGCACGAGGGCGCGGTGGACGATACGAATATCCATGTCAGGGCTCCTTTAAAGACGTTTGGACGTCCAGATTGCCACTCATAGCAATCTTTGCAACCCCTGATGCCCGAATGGGGGGCGAAATGACTCGCCAATCCGCCCCGTGCGGGTGTATCCATGGGGCATCCAACGCCGGGAGCACATCAGATGACCAGAGAGCATCACGACACCATTTTGCTGAGCCTGGGCAATACCCGAAGCCAGGTCGCGCTCACCGCGGCCGATGGCTCCAGCCAGACATTTGCATTGACACTGGGGCTCGATGCCCTGACCCCGGGACCCTTTCGCCAGGATCCACCGACGCCCCTGGAACTTGAGCAAGCCATCATGGTGGTGGAGGATGTGCTGATGCCCCTCGCGGCACGGATCCCGCCCCACCCCGTGCTGCACCTGCAAAGCCCGGAGCCCCTGGCCGAGGTGCTCGGCAACCGGGTGCAGAGCCGGGAGAACATAGAGCGGTTGTTCGGCCAGCTTGCCGCCATGGTGGAGGGGGATCCCCTGGCATCGGCCCAGTTGCCGAGGGAGAGGCGCATCGCCGCCGCCCTGCTGATCCTGCGGGAGTGGATGCACCACCTGGATGCCGGGAGCGTCGTCCTGGTCGATGGGTGATGCCCTGTCACACAGCGGGTTCGAAGCGCCGCCGTGACACCGCCCAGGCCAACCCCAGGCTTGTCAGGGTGCTGCCGACGAAGAGCAGATCCAGCGCGACGCCAAGACCGGCCCCGTCGCTCACCCAGCCCAGCAACACGGGTACCCAGTTCGCCACATAGGCGATCACATAGAAGAGGGAGAGCAGCCGCGCGTGGCTGGCCGGGGGCGCGATGCGATTGATCAAGGTTGCACTGCCCACGAACACGGCCCCCTGGGCATAGCCCGCCACCAGCAGCCCGAGTCCCGCCAGCCAGCTGGGCAGGCCGTGAACGGCCCCGGCAAAGAGCAGCACGCACAGCGCCAGGGCCAGCACGCCGCTTTGCAGGGTATGGCGGGCATCGAGGCGACGGGCCCAGAGCTGGCAAAGCCCGGAGAAGACCAGATAGGCCGCGACGAGATAGCCGAACAGCCCCAGATCCGTCATGCCCAGCATCTCGCTCACCACCTTGGGACCCATGGCCAGCAAGCTGGCCGCCACCGCCCAGGCGGTGAAGAGCGCCAGGGCGCAAAGGAAGAACCCGGCCCCCGTAGCCCTGAGCCCCTCTCCCAGGGAGCCGCCACCCTGCCCGCTCGGGGCGGCATCCGTCGCCCTGACCCCTTTGGGCCAGCTCAACACCAGCCCCCCGATGGCGCAGGCCGCCATCCCCAGGATCAGCAGAAACGGCAACGTGGTCGGGTAGAGATCCTGCTGCAGCGCCAGCCCGCTGAACACGGGGCCAAGGGCCAGCCCGGCGGTGAACGATAATGTGGCGCTCAGCGCCGCCCGCTTGCCCCCATCCCTGGGGCCAAAACGCAGCAGCGCCACATTGGCGGCACCGGTCAGGCTGCCCGTGCCAATCCCGGCCAGCAGCCGCGCCAGCAAAAGGGTCCAGAAGCTGTCGGCCAGGGAGAAGAGCAGTGCCCCGCCCCCGACCGCCACCAGGGCAGGCAGGATCAGGGTGCGCAGATCCGCCACGCGTCCTGCCAGATTGCCCACCCCGAACAAGGCGATGAGCACGCCCCCCGCATAGCCGCCATAGATGAGGCTGAGGCCGAGATCGCTCAGAGCCAGCGCCGCCTGGTAATGGGGATAGAGCGGGGTGGGCACGCTGCTGTTGAGCAGGGCCGACATCAGGGCGAGGGAGAGAAACCAGCGCAGACGAGGATGGACAACCTGACCTGGCTCGCAAGCCGGGACGCTTGAGACAGACATGGACACTCCAGTGGCAGACGAATGAAACCGCAATCGGGAGCGACATCATAGCGATCCCGCCCACCCCGGACTGCGGCAGTTCTGCATCACGCCGACTCAATCCTGCATCACGTCGGGGTGGCGCGCGCCCTTGGCCGGGGCACCGGACCCGGTCTATCCCCTTGTGCTGCCATCCCCGCTGGCATCTAATATTGCGGCGCCAATCGGGCGTTCTGCTTGAGTGAGGAGCAAGCATGATCAACTGGGACGATGCCCGCTTCTTCCTGGCCCTGGCACGGCGGGGCAGCCTGCGGCAGGCCGGGCTCGAGCTCGGGGTGGATCAGGCCACCGTCGGGCGACGGATCACCCTGCTCGAGCAGCAGCTGGGGGCCAAGCTGTTTATCCGCACCCCCAGACACTATCGCCCCAGCCCCCTGGGGGAAGCGCTGCTGCCCCAGGCCGAGGCCATGGCGCAGGCGGCCCTGGCCATGATGCGCACCGCGAGCCTGGGGGAGTTGGAAGGGGAGCTTTGTATCGCCACCACGGATACCCTGGCCCAGGGCTTCGTGCTGCCCGCGTTCACCCTGCTGCGCCAGCGCCACCCCGGTATCCGCCTCAAGTTGCTGACCGCCGTCAGCGTGAGCGACATCCCTAATCAGGAGGCGGATCTCGCTATTCGCAGCGTGCGCCCCGAGCAGGGAGATCTCGTGGTCAAACGGCTCGCCACCATCAAGATGGGGCTCTACGCCTCTCCCGACTACCTGGCCAGACGGGGCACGCCCCGTTCGGGTCAGGCACTGCAAGAGCACGACCTGCTGCTCTTTCCCAAAGAGCTGGTGGCCCGTCACTGGCTGAGTCTGTGCGGCGAACCGCTCCACGAACCCAACGTGGTCCTGCAGAGCAATGCCCAGCTGGTGCTGATGGCCGCCGCCCGGCAGGGGCTCGGCATCGCCCTGCTCTCCACCTTCCTCGCCGAGGAGGATCCCGCCCTGGTGCGCCTGCTGCCTGACCAGCACGATCCCATCGACATCTGGATGGTGCTGCACCCGGATGTGCAGAAGACGGGCCGAATGCGCGCCCTGGTGGCAGCCCTGGAGGAGGTGTTCCAGCCCCTGCAACAGACCCAGCCCTCCGCTCTCCCCTGTCAAACGCACAGGGATTGAGCGGGTATGCCCCCCATACGGGGCACTTTCTTCGCAACGAACCATGTTAGAGTCCGCCGCTGTTTTTTCCTTTGATAACGGGGCCTTACATGAAGAAGTTTGTTGTTTCATCCAGTGTCATCCTGATGGCGGGCTTGCTGACAGCCTGTGCGAGCGAGTCGTCGCGCACCCTGGAGGTGCCCAAGGTTGCCTCCTATCAGAGCCACTATCAGGGCGCACGCAGCCCCATCGCCGTCGGCAAGTTCGACAACCGTTCCAGCTACATGCGTGGCATCTTCTCCGACGGCGTGGATCGGCTGGGCAACCAGGCGAAAACCGTGCTGATCACCCACCTGCAGCAGACCGGCCGCTTCAGCGTGCTGGATCGCGACAACATGGCGGAGATCCAGGCCGAAGCCGGGATCAAGCAACAGGCTCAGCAACTCAAGGGCGCCGACTACGTGGTCACCGGCGACGTCACCGAGTTTGGTCGCAAGGAAGTCGGTGATCATCAGCTGTTTGGCATCCTGGGTCGTGGCAAGTCACAGATCGCCTATGCCAAGGTCAACCTGAACATCGTCAACGTCACCACCTCGGAAGTGGTCTTCTCTTCCCAGGGTGCCGGGGAGTACGAACTCTCCAACCGCGAGATCGTCGGCTTCGGCGGCACCGCCAGCTACGACTCCACCCTGAACGGCAAGGTGCTGGATCTCGCCATCCGCGAGGCCGTCAACAATCTGGTGAACGGCATCGAGACCGGTGCCTGGCGCCCGGCCCAATGAGGAGAGACGAGATGACGCGGTTCCGTCCTTCCCTGCTGCTGGCCAGCGGCCTGCTGCTGAGCGCCTGCGCCCAGGGGCCGCAGACGCTCTACAACTGGGATCAATATCAGGGGGTGGTTTACCAGCACATGCAGGGTGACGACACCGGGGTCGAAGCGCAGATCGATGCGCTGGAGAAAAACCAGCAAGAAGCGAGCGCCAAGGGGCAGGCTGTGCCACCGGGCTTTCACGCTCACCTCGGCATGCTGTACGCCCAGCTCGGCAAGGATGCCCAGACTCGCGAGCAGTTCGAAACCGAGAAGCGCCTCTTCCCCGAATCGGCCCCCTTCATGAACTTCCTGATGTCCAACAAGAAGGGAGAGACCCAATGACCCTGCGCACCCTCCTTGCCCTCATGCTGGGCGCCCTCCTTCTGGGCGGCTGTGCACAGGGCCCCGGTTACGACTACAGCAACTTCAAGGAGAGCAGACCGACCTCCATTCTGGTGCTGCCGCCGGTGAATCACTCGCCGGACATCAAGGCGGGCCCCAGCCTGCAATCCCAGATCACCTATCCGCTCGCCGAGTCCGGCTATTACGTGCTGCCGGTAGCGGTCACCAACGAGACGTTCCGGCAGAACGGCGTGACCGAGCCCGCCGACATCCAGGCGCTGCCCATCAAGAAGCTCCACGAGATCTACGGAGCCGATACCGCCCTCTACCTCGACATCAAGGAGTACGGCACCAGCTATCTGGTCATCTCCAGCGAGACAGTGGTCACCGCCAGTGCCCGCCTGGTGGATCTGCGCACCGGCAAGCTGCTGTGGGAAGGCAGTGCCAGCGCCAGCAGTGCCGAGCAGCAGGGCAATTCGGGGGGCGGCCTCATCGGCATGCTGGTGGTGGCGGTGGTCAATCAGATTGCCAACACCCTGACCGACAAGGGTCATGAAATCGCCGGTATCACCAGCGTCAGGCTGCTCAGTGCCGACATGCCCAACGGCATCCTCCATGGCCCCCGCTCGCCGAAATACCAGGCTCGCTAAGGCGCCCGTCACAGTCCACACAAGAGGGCGCCATGCCCTCTTGTTTCAGTCGCCACCCCTTTCCCTGCCTGACATCGCATGACGCCTCATCGTCTATCTTTTTGATATTGTTGGCTCATTCTTGCGCATGCCGGGTGACGACCCACCAACTGCATCTGGTGATGCCCGGCAAAATCAGTTACAAGAATGGCCTCTGTCACCATGGACGAGTTCACTGCATGGCTGGATCACTGTTGCGTATCATCCCCCGTCAATGGCTCTACCGGTTTGGCTGGCTATGTCTGGCTCTGACAGGGCTCGGGCTGGTAGCCAACTACACCTACTTCGTCATCAGGCACGACATGGCGCTCATCACCGCCAAGCAAGCCAACCTGTTCGAGGTGTTCTATCAGCGGGCCCGCATCCTGGCGCCAGAGAAACTGGCTGACTTCATCGACAACAGCAGCATCAAGATGCCCATCTTCAGCGAGAACGGGGATGCGGCGGCCTATGCCTATGGCTATGATCTCCCCACCCTGAAGCGCCTGGCGGTCATTCCCGTGCTGCCCCCGGCCAACCAGATGCTCCTCGCCTACCTGTACGTCATCTCCAACCCCGAGGTCCTCAACCTCTACGCCTTCTATGACGATCGCCGCCTGCTTGGCATGGTCGCCAACAAGGGGATGCTGCCGAGCCAGCTGCTCCCGGTCAACACCGACCTCAATGACATCGAGCCCTGGACCCACTTTTTCGGTTGCGCCTCCTTCGCCTCCACCCATGTCCCCTGCAGCACGGATGAAGCCTGGGTATCCGAGATCTACACCGACACCTTCACCGGACTGAATACCATCACCCTCTACTTCCCCTTCGTCTATTACGAGCCCGCCATCAAGGACTACCGCTATGGACTCAAGGGCATAGACATCGCCGTCGACCGGGCGTTCAAGGATGTGCTGCACCCCTTCGAGAGCCTCAATCCGACCCGGACCGTCCTCTCCTTCGAAGAGGTCGAGCCCTGCCGCCCGTTCCACCTCTGCCTGAGCACGCCGCTGATGCGCACTCAGGCAGGCAATGATCTCTACCTCAAGTGGTCATACAGTTACGGCGATTTCATCCGGTCCGTGCTCTACGGGGCGGCCTTCAAGCTCTATCTCATCATCCTGCTGCTGATCATGCTGACGGGGCGCAGCCTGGTTACCCGTCTGCGCATCCTGGCCCAGACCGACCACCTGACCCGGCTGCCACGCCGTGACATCCTCAATCAGGCGCTGCTGCGGGAGCACGACTACCTGATGATCCTCGACATCGACAACTTCAAGTCCGTCAACGACACCCATGGTCACGGGGTGGGTGACCTGGCGCTCGTCGCCTTCGCCAATCACCTCAAGACCAACATCCGCAAGGGCGATGTCGCCATTCGCTGGGGCGGGGAAGAGTTCATCGTGCTGTTCAAGGGGATGGACGATGACAAAATGATGCATCACTCCGCCGCCCGCCTGCTGGAGCGGCCATTGCGCATCCCCGAGCTGCCCGCCCCCATCACCTTCTCCGCCGGAGTAACCCGCATTCGCGATTACCTGACGGTGGCCGAGGCGGTGCAACTGGCCGACGACCTGCTCTATCACGTCAAGCAGCACGGCAAGCGCAATATCGCCTATTACCAGGGGCAGACCATCCGCCTTGTCCGCGATCCGGGTGACAATTCAGCCCCCTGAGCGGCCCGGCTTCTGCCGCTCCCCTGCTATCTGTTACCATCCCGCCCACGCTGATTGTTTCCGTCCCGGCCACGGGGCGGGATAACCCCATACTGGTGCCCTATGTCCATTGCCTCTTTCGCCGAACTGGCCCTCTCCCCCCGCTTGCAGCAAACCCTGACCGAGCTTGGCTACGCCGCCCCCACCCCGGTGCAGGCCAGCGCCATCCCCCTGATCCTCGCGGGGCGGGATCTGATGGCGGGCGCCCAGACCGGCACCGGCAAGACCGCCGCCTTCGTGCTGCCGCTGCTGGAGCTGTTGTTGCAACACCCGACGAGCGATGGCCCTCGCCCCATCCGTGCCCTGGTGCTGGTGCCGACCCGCGAGCTGGCGGTGCAGGTTGCCGAGAGCGTCACTCGCTACGCCAGGGGCACCACTCTCACCAGCACGCTGGTCTACGGCGGGGTGAGCATCGCCGCACAGGTGGAGGCGCTGAACGCCGGGGTGGATATCCTCATCGCCACCCCGGGCCGCCTGCTCGATCACCTGCGCCAGGGGGCGCTGAGCCTCGCAGCCCTGCGCCATCTGGTGTTTGACGAGGCGGACAGGATGCTCGACATGGGCTTTATGGACGAGATCCAGGCGCTGTTGAAGCAAATCCCGGCGGATCGCCAGACCCTGCTGTTCTCGGCCACCTGCGATGACAACCTGTTTGCCCTCTGCAAGGTACTGCTGCGCGACCCGGTGTTGGTGGAAGTAGCAACGCGCAACACCACGGCGGCCGAGGTGGAGCAGCGGGTCTATGCGGTGGACGGGGAGCGCAAGTTGGCGCTGGTCGAGCACATGCTGACCGTGAAGGGTTGGGCACCGGCGCTCATCTTCAGCCGCACCCGCCAGGGGGCGGACAAGCTGGCCCAGCAGCTCGGCAAGGCGGGCATCAATGCGCTCGCCTTCCACGGGGATCTGTCACAGAGCGCGCGGGAGAAGGTGCTGCTGGCGTTTCGCGCCGGCACCCTGCAGGCCCTGGTGGCGACCGACGTGGCGGCCCGCGGCCTCGACATCAGCGATCTCAACCATGTGATCAACCTGGAATTCCCCCATCAGCCTGAGGATTACGTGCACCGCATCGGGCGCACCGGCCGCGCCGGCAACAAGGGGCTCGCCATTACCCTGTTCAGCCCCGAAGACGCGCCCCTGCTGGAGAAGGTCGAAGCCGTGCTCGATACCCGGCTGCCCCAGCAGTGGTTCCCGGGCTTTGAGCCGGATCTCACCCGTTTCGACCCCGAGCCACGGCGCGCCAGCAAGGGCGCCCAGAAGCAGAAGGCCAGAAAGCAGGCCCTCGCGGGCAACAAGGGCGGCAAGGGACGAAAAGCCTGACACGACTGTTTACTGGGGCAGCCATGCGCCTGCCCCAGCATTACCCCTCTCCAGACCCAGGCCTGTGGGGTGACGCCGACCGCTTTCCTGCCCCCCTGTTCTGCTCCGCGCCCCCCTCCTCAGCCCGCTTGCCCTGACCCGGCGACCCTTTGCCACACTCTGCTACAAAAGAGGTAGTCAGGGGGCACACTTTCGCCACAAAGCAGGCGTGCAATGGAGGCATGGACAAGGAGGACATCATGAAACCCGCATCCCTCGTCTGGGCCCTGCCCCTGACCCTCACCCTGCTCTGGCTTGCTGGCCTCACCCAGTGGCCCGCCAGCGTCTGGCCCTGGCGCCACGAGCTGCTGATCCTGACCGGCCTGATTGGCCTTGGCGCCATGACCCTCTCTTTGCTGCTGGCCCTGCGCCTGCCCAGGCTCGAAGCCTGGTGCGGCGGGCTGGATCGCATGTTGCACCTGCACCGCAGCAGCGCCCTCTGGGCCACCGGCACCCTGGTGGCCCACTGGCTGCTGGTGGAAGCCCCCAAGTGGGCCGTCGCCGCCGACTGGCTGACCCGGCCGGCGCGCCGCAGTGCTGGTGCTGGTGCTGGCGCTGGCGCTGGCGCTGGCAATGATGCCCTCTGGCACAGCCTCGGCAATACCCTGGGGGAATGGAGTTTCTATCTGCTGCTGGCGCTGGTGGTGGTAAGCCTGCTGGCGGTGGTGCGCTACGAGCGCTTCAAGGTGGTTCACCGGCTGGCCCCGGTCATCTATCTGATGGGCTGGCTGCACGGGCTCTGCCTGCTGCCGCGCATCGGCGCCCTGACCCCGGTCGGCCTGACCCTGCTTATCGGTGGCGGGCTGGGTGCTCTTGGGGCGCTCTACTCCCTGCTTGGCCGGGTGGGGCGGGACGCACGCCGCCAGGGGACGGTCAGCGCCCTCACCCCTCTGGACGAGCGCACCCTGGAGATCCGGGTTGGCCTCACCGCCCCCCTGCACGGCTATCGCCCGGGGCAGTTCGCCTTCTTCGACTTTGCCGGGCGCGGCGAGCCCCACCCCTACACCCTGGTCGATGTCTCGGCGGATGGCCGCACCCTCACCCTGGCGGTGCGCGCCCTCGGGGATCACACCCGCTGGCTGCACCGCCACCTCAAGGTGGGGGATACGGTGATCGTGACCGGCCCCTATGGCGCCTTCGCCCTGCCGGCGCCAGCCCCCGCGCTCTGGGTCGGCGCCGGCATCGGCATCACCCCCTTCGTCGCCTGGCTGGAGGCCCTGGTGCGCCGTGGTGAACAACGCCCCGGCACCACCTTGCTGCAATGCGCTCCCAGCGCCGAGGCCGCCCCCTATCACAGTCGGCTGGCCGAGCTGTGCCGCCGGGCCGGGATCGACTACCGGCTGCATCTGGAGTCCGAGCGCGGCCGGCTGGATCTGGCCGCCCTGGGCGAGCGCCAGCACACCCCGGTGTGGTTCTGCGGCCCCGAGCCCATGGCCCACACCCTGGATGCCCATCTGGCCGCCCCGCTGCACCGGGAGCTGTTTCGCTTTCGCTGACGGGCCAACCGGCGCAGCCAGCCATCGGCTGCGCCGTTTTTCTCGGTGCGGGGCGCAGGCGGGCCGGCAAACAGCAAGATTGTCCAAGCGAGAGGCACACCCTTGGGGCTAGATTAGGGGGGCAGTCTGGTACAGGAGGGAAAGATGGCGCAGGACAACCAGTTCATATTCGCACACAGTCAGCACCTGGCGAGCCTGACTGCGCTGCGGGTCAACATGACGGAATTTCGCTACGACCGTCACGCCCACGAGGAGTACTCCTTCGGGGTCACTCTGGCCGGGCGGCAGAACTTCTTCTGCCACGGTGGAGCCCACTCCAGCCCGGCAGGCAGCGTCATCCAGTTCAATCCCGGGGATGTCCACGACGGCCATGCCGGGGACAACGCCAGCCTCGACTACACCATGCTCTACATTCCGCCCCACGAACTCACTCCGCTGTTTGCCGATGCCGCGGGCGAGCGGGCAATGGGGACCTACCGGTTGTTGCAGCCCCTGGTGCGCGATGAGGCGCTGAGCGCCTGCATCCTCGATCTGGCCCAGGCGGTACGCGGCCAGGCCGACAGCATAGAGCAGGAGTTTGCCCTCTATCGCCTCGCCACCCGGGTGATGCAGCAGGCGGGACGTTTTGAGCCCAATGGCCGGGTGAGTCGCATCGATCGCCTCCTGTTGCAGGCCAGGGACTTTATCCACGCCCACTTCCAGCAGGATATCTCCCTGGCCGACATCAGCGCGGCGGCCAACATCTCCAAGTACCACTTCCTGCGGCTGTTTCGCCAGCAGCTTGGCATCACCCCCCATCAATACGTGATCAACTGCCGTATCAATGCCGCCCGGCGCGCCCTGGCCGCCGGAGAGTCGGCGCAGGATCTGGTGTACCGCTACGGTTTCACCGATCTCAGTCACCTCAACCGTCGCTTCAAGCGCATCTATGGCATGACCCCCACCCAATACAGCGCCAGCCTGATCCGCTGAGCCCAAGGAACGCCCCCATGATTGAGCTCCTCGCCTATGCCATCGGCATCATGTATACCCCTGGCCCCGTCAACCTCATCGGCCTCAATGCAGGCCTGGGCGGCCGCACCCGCGCCTCCCTTGGCTTCTTCCTCGGGGTTGGCATCGCGATGTTCGTGCTCCTGCTGCTGTTTGGCTGGGCGGGCACCCGCCTGGTACGGGAAGATACCCTGATCTATGTCAGCCTGGTGGGGAGCCTCTATATCGCCTATCTCGCCATCAAGATCGCCAGCGACAGCGGCAACCTCGGTGCCAGCGAGGCGCCTGCCCGCCCTCTGGGGGTGCGCAGCGGCTTCGTCATCCAGCTGCTCAACCCCAAGGCGATGATCGCCACCCTGCCCATCACCAGCATCCAGTTCCCGGCAGCCCAGATCCACGGCTGGAGCCTGCTGCCCTGGTCCCTGCTGCTCGGCCTGCTGGCCGCCGGTGCCCCCGGCAGCTACTCGATGGCTGGCAGCCTCATCGGACGTCATCTTCAACATCCTCGCTGGTTCAGGTACTTCAACCTGCTGATGGCCGCCCTGCTGCTCTACAGCGCCATCGCCCTGGCCTACCAGCATGTCTACCTGCCGTTGGCCGCCTGAGCAGGTCAATTGCCCATGCCAAAAACGGTAAAACACCACCGATGAAATGGCACTGCAACTGAGAAGACACAGGCCGGGCACTGCTGCACCGGCCTTGCCCGGGTCATTTTCTCCATGAGCCGGCTATCCTCACGGGGTCTTGTGCCCGAAGTGACGCTACCCATGGTTCGCTTCGGTACCAGAGGCAGACCCCTTCCCTCATCGGCGTCAGCGCAGCAATACGACGCCATGACCAAAACCCTCATTCGGATATTGATGCGGGTTGAATGAATCAATATCATTTTGCCGCCCCTGGTCATGGATAAGAATGTTGTATGTCCTTTGATAAAAAGCACGGTGAGTTCATCTTCAATGTGCAGGAACACCTGGTCACCTGCGAGCTGATCGGCCCTTTCAATGAAGAGGGTATGCTGGCGTGGATTGCACAGATAAAGTCCGTGGTGAACAGCCTGGATGGAAAGCCTTTCTGCGCCCTGGTGGACCATCGCCAGCATCAGGGGGTGGTGCTATCTGCCCTGCCCCATCTGCAGGAGACCTACCAGTGGCTGACCCAGAAGAATCTGGTGGCCATCGCCTCCCTCTATTCGGCCAAGGTGCTCCATCACATCGCCCTCTCCTGCCTCTCCCTCACCCACCCGGACCATATCCAGGCATTCAACGACCCTCAAGCGGCCATCGCCTGGCTGGATGCGCAATATCGGGCGCAGTAGCCAGCCCGACCTGTGTTGATGGGCACTGTGCCGTGAAATCACCGGCCCGGTCTGGTTAAAAAGGCCGGTATCAACTCCCTCAGGTGCCACGCCCGGCAACAACCGATGGCAGAGCCCCCTGGGGCTGGAAATGGGCCTCCTTCGGGAGCACCGCAACCTGGGCGGTTAGCTGCCCCGGCACGGCAGTATCCTGGCCAAGGGGCATCTGCGCCGCCCGCACGCTGCCGCCCCAGAAACTCGCCACCAGTATCAAGGCCCCGACCAGCCCGTATTTGATCCAGGATTTCATCCTCTTGCTCCCCTCTCGTTGGCCCTTGCCACTCCTGTGGCAAGCCGGGCCTTTTAAGCAGTGGACAGAAGATACGGGGGATTTGTGAGGGGAAAATGAGGTTGTGTGAAGAGAAGGTGAAGTCAGGGGGACGTTCGGAAAAATCGGCAACGACCTCCTGTTCGCGATCGTCCGAATACGCTGCGCTATTTGAATCTACAGTCCTCATACCGTGGGTCTGAGAGACTGGTTTATTTTAGTGATTTTTATCCAAAAATAATGTATAAGCACTAGGCCATATCTATCTATAGAAATGAGATGATAAAATGATTAAACGCCTAATAATTAAAAATTTAGGACCAATTAAAGAAGCAGATATTTTATTCGGCAACTTAACTATAATATGTGGTAAAAATAGTGTAGGGAAAACTTATTTAAGTTACACTCACTATCTTTTAACAAGCATTTTTTTTGATGCATTCCGTTCATCTATTAAATATCCAGAGCTAGAAGCATGGATAAAAAACAACTACGCAGATGATGTATCTAAATTTACATTCACATTAAATGTAGATGAGATAAAAATAAACACCAATAAGATAATAAATGAATTGAGATCTGCTGATACTGCCATATTTCTTGCCAATAGCTTAGAGCTGAACTCTACCACTTTACCTGAAATAGATGTTGAGATTGACAACGACTTTTTGGAAAGAGTATCTAAAGGTAATGGAGAAATAAATGCATTTATTAGTGATAGTAATATCTCCATCAGAAAATCGGCTGATGAAAACTTATTTAAAATAGATATAACTCGTGAGGAAAATGCACAATCTACAAGCAATAAAAAAATAACTGATGATATATCAAATGTATTAAATTATTTCATTTGTAGAAGATTTCTTTCACACTCTCAATTTGCCATAACTTCTGAGCGTACAGGAATATCATTGTTTTATAATGATCTGGATAGCTCGTTAAGAAAAAACATCATTGATTTTGGTTATAAAAATCAAGCTGCTTCCAAAAGCATTTATATAAAGCCGATTGAAGATAATATAGCAACCATTCGCTCCTTATCTAATGGAAGGAGTTTTTTTAGATTATCAGCAGGTAACAGAAAGAATTCTGACACCGTAAAAATCATGCGTGATTTAATTGGTGGGAAATATAAGAGCGAAGAAAAAACCATCAAATTCATGCCTGAAAACCGTGAAAATGTTGTCGTTTCATTAAAGGCATCTTCTGGTGCAGCAAAATCGATGCTGCTATTAGACCATTTTGTTACTCAACTACAGACAATGAATGGCATTCTGATTATTGACGAACCAGAAATGAATTTGCATTTAGATAATCAGAAAAAAATGGCGCATTTATTGGCGGCATTGTCAAATAATGGCGTAAGAGTTATCGTTACGACTCATAGCGATCACTTTGTTAGAGAAATCAACAACTTAATAATGTTATCAAGTTCTAAAATAGACCGTAAATCCAAATCTGAATTATTGAAAAAAGCGAATGTCAAGGATGTATCCATTTTACGTCCAGAAAATATTTCAACTGTTGTCATAGAGTCTGAACTAGGTAAAACAAAGGCTATGGCTGTATCCGAATTTGGTATCGATCTTACTCTTTTCAATGATGAAATCATAAAAAGCATTGATATTGCAAATGAAATTAGCATGGCTATTTATGAAGGTTCATAATTTTCATGATAGAGATAATTAGAAATGTAATAAATCCTAATGTAAAGGTAAAGCATCAGGACAAACAAATAGTTTTCACTGAAGCTAGTGAAGATGCCAAATTAAAGAAGATTATTTTTAATCTTACTAATTTCCATACTCTTGGTGGCGGTGAGTTAAAAAATGCGATCGTTGTTTCTAGCGATCATGCATCAGACCTATTGCAACAATTTTCACATTTTATAAATCCGAACTGTGCAGATATCACTAGAAAATGCGATTACATTATATTTCATGCAAATGAAAATAAGTTAAATGTCATCCTTTGTGAATTAAAGTCAAGTGCTCTAGGGACTGCGGGGCGTTGTCCTGCACAATTTGAGTTTAGTGGGAAGTTTGCATCCTATATTATCGAGATAGCAAAGTCACATGGTCTTTTGCATCTTGACGATTTTAAACCAGAACAGATAATAACCACGTTCTATAAAATCGTCTTTCTACCAGGCCCCGCTATTGCTCAACACCCAGTTGGGGTTGACAATATTATTAAAAAGATAATGAAAATGGCAGATAACGGCATTATTTCAATTCCAATCACAGTAACATCAAAAGGTTCATGCAATATATCTTGGCGCCATTTCCTTGAAGCATTGGAATAAATAATGACTTTATATACAGCACTATCCAAAAGGAGTCATTGAAGGATGTCGTATATATTTATCCATTCGGCCAATTTTAACAGGCTAAGAATATATAAACTTTCTAATTACTCTTCCTGTGTATCAAAACCCTAGCACCTACACCACCAATTTCGGAAATAAAAACCACCTGTACATAGCAGGTGGTTTTTTCGTTATCATCAGCCCAACCCAGAACGACCATCACCCCAACGGCGGCGTGCGTGGCGGCACCATACGCTTGCTGCCGGTGGACTCGAAGGCCGAGGCGACGCGCAGCAGGTTGTTGTCGTCATAGGCGCGGCCGGCGAAGGTCAGGCCCACCGGCATACCGATATCGGCCATGATGCCCATGGGGACGGTGACGGTCGGCACGCCGAGGTGGCGAATGGCGAGGTTGCCGTTGGCAACCCAGATGCCGTTGCTCCAGGCGATATCGGCGGAGGCCGGATTCACGTCCGCATCAGCCGGGCCCACGTCGGCGACGGTCGGGAACAGCACGGCGTCGAGCTTGAGCCCGTCCATCCAGTCCTCCAGATCCAGCTTGCGGGTCTTTTCCAGCCCACGCAGGCCGTCCGGCACAGAGGCAATCTCGTCAAAGCGTTTGAGGCCGCGCTTGGCCATCTTGACGTACTCGTCCATGCCCGCCGCGAGATCGCCCTCGCGGTTCGGCAGGGTGCCCGGATCGTGGGGGAAGATCTTCGGCCCATCGACATCTTCAAGTTTGTTCAACTTGGGATCGCCGTTGGCGCGCAGGAAGTCGTCGAACGCCCAGCCGGAGAGCTCCCACAGCTCGTCGTTGAGAAACTCCGGGCTCACGATGCCGCGATTGAACACGGTCGGAGCGCCGGGTCTGTCCCCTTCACAGTTGGAAACCAGCGGGAAGTCCACTTCGATGACTTCGGCGCCTGCGGCTTCCAGCGCCTGACGGGCCTGTTCCCAGAGGGCAATCACGGCCTCGCGGGTATGGATGCGCTGACCGGTCGGGCCGCCGATGCCGGGATTGTCGCTGGTGCCCGCCAGTTCATCCTTGTTGATAAACATGCGCGGCACGCCGAGGCGCTTGCCCTTGAGGGCATCGGGCTTGGCAGCCAGCTCCAGATAGGAAGCCGGACGCACCTCGGACGCCTTGGGGATCTTGACCCAGGGCTGCAGGCGCCAGAGATCACCGCGAGTGTCGGCATCGTCGGCGACCACCACATCCAGCACTTCCAGCAGATCGGCCATGGTGCGGGCGTAGGGAACCACCACATCCATGGTCGGGGTCAGGGGCCAGTTGCCGCGCACCGAAATCACGCCACGGGACGGGGTGTAGGCACACAGGCCGTTGTTGGACGCAGGACCCCGGCCGCTCGACCAGGTCTCTTCCGCCAGACCGAAGGCGGAGAAGCTGGCGGCGGTGGCAGTACCGGCACCGTTGGAGGAGCCGGAGGCAAAGGGCGCGGTCAGGTAGTCGGCGTTGTAGGGGCTCTCGGCACGGCCATAGACGCCGCGCTGCATGCCGCCATTGGCCATCGGCGGCATATTGGTTTTGCCAAGGCAGATGGCGCCGGCGGCGCGCAGGCGTTCAACGGTAAAGGCATCGCGCTGGGCCACCAGATCCTTGAAGGCCGGGCTGCCGGAGGCGGCGGTCAGCCCCTTGACCAGATAGCTGTCCTTGGCGGTGTAGGGGATGCCGTCGAGCGGCCCCAGGGTCTCGCCACGGGCGCGGCGGGCATCGGACGCTTGCGCCTCTTTCAGGGCATCGGGGTTGGGCACCACGACGGCATTGAGGCGGGTTTGTGTCTCGGGGCCGTCATAGGCATCGATCCGGGCCAGATAGGCCTTGACCAGCTCGACCGCTGTGGTGCGGCCTGATTCGAGCGCATCGCGCAGCTCGGCAATGGAAACCTCGGTCACTTCGATCATCTGGGATCTCCTGTAAAAGGGTGACTGTTTGTCATGATGATCGCCGCATCGGCGCCGGCGCTCATCACATCATCAAGAGAGAAAACCCCACTGAGTGGGGTTTTGAATACTCACCGGAACCGGTTCTTATTTGCCGGAAGGGATCTGCTGGGTAATGCAGTGGATATTGCCACCGCCCAGCAGGATCTCCCGGGCCGGTACGCCGACGACCTTATGCTCCGGGAAGATCTCTTCCAGAATGCGCTGGGCTTCGCCGTCGGTGGCGGCATCCAGCAGCGGGTAGACGATGCGATCGTTGGTGATAAGGAAGTTCACGTAGGAACCGGCCAGACGGCCTTCTGCCTCGCGCGGCACACCGCTGCCGCTCTCGACGCCGGCGGACTCTTCCTGGGTGCAGTAGAGCGGGCCCGGCTGGGGCAGCTTCCACACTTTCAGCTTGCGCCCCTTGGCATCCACCGCCGCTTCCAGCACCTGGAGGGCGGCCAGGGAGCGGGCGTACTGGGGATCGTTCTCGTCATCGGTCCAGTGCAGGGCCACTTCACCCGGGCGCACGAAGCAGCACATGTTGTCGATGTGGCCGTCGGTTTCATCCATGTAGACCCCTTCGTCCAGCCAGATAAAGCTGGTGACGCCCAGATAGTCGCGCAGGTAAGCTTCGATCTGCGCTTTGGTCAGGTGCGGGTTGCGGTTTTCGTTGAGCAGGCACTCGGCGGTAGTCAGGCAGGTGCCTTCGCCATCCACATGGATGGAGCCCCCTTCCAGAATGAGCGGTGCATCGTAACGATCCATGCCGTGCTGTTCCAGCATCCGGGCTGCGACCTCTTCATCCTGGTTCCACGGGTAGTAGAGACCCCCCTTGTGGCCGCCCCAGGCGTTGAAGCCCCAGTCCACCCCACGGCACTCGCCTGCGGCGTTGGTGACGATGGTGGGGCCGGTATCGCGGGCCCAGCAGTCATCGCTGGCCATCTCCACCAGGGTGACGTGGGCGGGCATGATGGCGCGGGCCTGCTCCATAAACTGGGCCGGTACCCCCATAAACACAGGAGTGGCCTGCCCGATGGCATCCGCCACCTTGGCGAAGGTGGCCTGGGCGAAGCGACCGGCTTCCCGCCAGTTGTCCGGGCGGAACGGCCAGATCATCCAGACGGCCTGCTGGTGAGCCCACTCGGCGGGCATGGTGAAGCCGTCAGCGGCCGGCGTGGTGTTCATGGTCTTGATGCTCATCGCAAGGCTCCTTGCATGGATTGAGGCCCCCGATTTGCCTGGGAACCCTGAAAAAAATAAGAGTGGGTCGCAGTGTAAGAAGTTGCGCGCCCATCCATCAAATGAATAGGATTAATTGTCCCATAAACACGGCGAATAATCCCCCCATGAAACTGCACCAGCTCGACCTCAATCTGCTGCTCGCCTTTGACGCCCTGATGACGCAAGGGAGCGTGACCCGCGCCGCCGAATCGCTCTTTATCAGCCAGCCCGCCATGAGCCACTCCCTCGGCCGGTTGCGGGCCTTTCTCGGCGACCCGCTGCTGGTGCGCACGCCCCAGGGGATGTTGCCGACTCCCCGGGCCCAGCGCCTGCATCTGGGGGTGCAGCAGGCGCTGCGGCTGCTGGAGCAGCAACTCTGGGAGGAGGACGAGTTCGCGCCGCACCAGTCGAAGCGCCGCTTCGTGCTCTGCACCACGGATTACGTGGAGTGCGTGCTGATCCCGCCCCTTATCCAGCGCCTCAGGAAACTGGCGCCGGGCGTCACCATCGAGATCCGCATCCTGCGCGATACCCTGCCCGAAGCCGAGCTGGCGAGCGGCGAAATCGACCTGGTGCTGGGGTTTGACGAGTACATGCAGGTGCCGGGGTATCTGGGCAAGGAGACCTGGCTCACCGAACCCCTGGCCGGGCTGGTGCGCGCCACCCTGGAGCTGGAGGAGGAGCGCATCACCCTCGAGCAGCTAATCGAGATGCCCCATGTGTTCCACTCGCCGCTCGGCACCTCGGAGGCGAGCCTCGACCGCTATTTGCAGAGCCTGGGCCATAGCCGCACCATCTCGGTCAACAGCCAGAGCTATATGTCCGCCGCCGCTATCGTGAGCCAGAGCGACCACCTGCTGGTACTGCCCAGCATGGTGGCCGAGCTGCTCGCCAGCCACTGGCCGCTGAAAAGCCTGCCCCTGCCCGACGACGTGCCGGACTATCACCTCAACTGCGTCTGGCACCCGGTCCACGCCCAGCAACCGGCCTTGATCTGGTTGAAGGCATTGATGAAGGACCTGGTGAATCCGGGCTAAGCGGCAGCGGCTGGCAGTTCCGCCCCCTCATCCCCAACCCTCCTCCCATTCTTTTGTAAATGAGCGGGAGAAGGGGGCAACCCCCCTGCTGCGAGGGACATGCCCAGCAACAACAAAGGCTCCCGCGGGAGCCTTTGTTGTTTCCATCCTCGCCATCACGCCCGCAGGGCGCTCATCATCCGGGCGACGACACCGGCCAGCAGAGGGCGGTCGGGGTGACACTGGGCGAAGGTGACCAGCCCCTGGATATGGACCTGCAAGAAGGCGGTCAGGGTGGGGATGTCCCCCTCTTTTGCCAGCTCTCCCTTCGCCTTTGCCAGGGCCAGCTGCCCGGCCAGATCCTGTTCCAGCTCGCCGTAGATGGCCTTGAAGCGAAGGTGCAGCTCCTCGTCCTGCTCCGCCAGCTCCATCAGGGTGCGGGTCAGCAGGCAGGAGCCCTGCAGGGCATCGTCCACCACCTGCTCGAGGTAGGCGTGCAGCCCCGCCAGCGGGCTGGGCTGTGCCAGGCAGCGGCGGCGCAGGGCTCCCTTCTCTGCCACATAGTGATCGACCGCCGCCAGCAGCAGGCCGCGCTTGTTGCCAAAGGCGGCATAGAGGCTGCCCGGGTGCAGGCCGGTTGCGGCCACCAGCTCCTGCATGGTGGTCTTGGCATAGCCTTTGGCGCGAAAGGCTTCCATGGCGTTTCGCAAGACGGCATCCCGATCGTATTCGGCGCTGCGCATGGGGTCTCCGGTGGCAAGGTCCCGCGGGACGGAAAAAACAGGGCGGCAAGTTTACCCCAGCCTCCCCCGTCAATCCATGTTGAATGCTTGCTCAAAAAATACTTGCACACAAACCAAAAAACGTCTTGAATGCCCGTTCAAGAATCACTCCCTCAGGACAGACGATCATGAATACCCTGTTTCAGCCCTATCGCCTCAACGACACCCTCACCCTCGCGAACCGTTTCATGATGGCCCCCCTCACCCGCTGCATGGCGGGCCCGGGTCTGGTGCCCACCGAACAGATGGCCGCCTACTACGGCCGCCGCGCCGACATCGGCCTCATCATCTCCGAAGCCACCATCATCCGTCCGGACGGGCAGGGCTACCCCAATACCCCGGGGCTCTACAGCGCCGAACAGATCGCCGGCTGGAAGAAAGTGACCAGCGCCGTGCATGCCAACGGTGGCAAGATCTTCGCCCAGCTGTGGCACGTGGGCCGTCTCTCCCACCCCTTCTTCCACCACGCCGAAGTGCTGGCCCCCTCCGCCATCGCCCATGAGGGCACGGTACCGCGCATGCGCGAGCTGGTCTATCAAGTGCCGCGCGCCCTGACCGGGAGCGAAATCGCCCAGCTGGTCGAGGATTACGCCCAGGCCGCCGCCAACGCCATCGAGGCGGGCTTTGACGGGGTGGAGATCCACGGTGCCAACGGCTACCTCATCGATCAGTTCCTGCACCACGCCAGCAACCTGCGCACCGACAACTACGGCGGCAGCCCCGAGAACATGAGCCGCTTCGCGCTGGAGGTGGTGGATGCCATCGCCGCCCGCATCGGCGGGGATCGCACCGGCCTTCGTCTCTCCCCCGGCGCCTATGTGCACCTGGAGGGGGATGCCCGGGATCGCGCCGTGTTCGACCACCTGCTGGCCGAGCTGAACCAGCGCACTCTGGCCTATCTGCACCTGGGCATCTTCGATGACAGCCTCACCTTCGACTACCTGGACGGCCGCGCCTCCGACTACCTGCGTGCCCGCTACGACGGCCACCTGGTGGGGGTGGGCAACTACAACGCCGAGACCGCGCTCGAGGCCATCGAGGCGGACCGCTTCGACCTCGTCGCCATCGGTCGCCCCCTCATCGCCAACCCGGACTACCTCGCCAAGGTGAAACAGGGCGACGCCCTGGTGCCCTATGCCGACACCATGCTGGCCGAGCTGGTCTAACCCTCGCCGGCCCCTTGCCTGACCAAGGATGGGATCCGCGCCCCCGCGCGGGTTTCCAATGTTTGGGCCCCCTCCCGGGCCCTTTTTTCTGCCTGCCTTTCGCCCTTTTTCACGCAAATGGTTGTCATCAACAACCAAAGGATGGTATTGGTTGCGCATAACAACCAAATGCCATCACAAGGAGACAACCCCATGGATCCCCGCCCCCTGCGCGCCCTGTCGAGGGAACTGGTACGCGAACTCGGCATGCTCTCCCAGCAGTGCGGCTCGCTGGCCCTGAGCCCCCTGGAGGCCCACCTGCTCATCGAGCTGGAGAACGGTCCCGCCACCAACCAGCAGCTTGCCGAGCGCCTTCGCATCGACAAGTCCAACGCCAGCCGCCCCCTGGCCCGCCTCGCCGAGCGGGAGCTGATCGCCTGGCAACCCCACCCCTCGGACGGGCGCAGCAAGGAGGCGAGCCTCACCGAGCCGGGCAAGGCACAGCTTGAGGAGCTGCACCGGCAGATGGACGAGACCATGGCGGGGGCCCTGGCCCAGCTCTCCCCCGCCGAGTGCGAGCAGATCTGGGAGGGCATGCGGCTCTATCGCAGCGCCCTCTCCCGCGCCCGCCGCCAGCAGGGATTCGTCATCCGCCCCATCACCCCGGCCGACAATCCCCGGATCGCCGCCGTGGTGCGCGCCGTCTCCGCCGAATACGGCCTCACCGCCGACAAGGGGTACGGGGTGGCGGATCCCAACCTCGATTTTCTCCACGAGACCTATCAGGGGGAGCGCAGCCGCTACTGGGTGATTGAGGGACCGGACGGCACCATTCTTGGCGGGGGCGGCATAGCGCCGCTGGCGGGGGCAGCGGATGTGTGCGAGCTGCAGAAGATGTACTTCCTGCCCGCCCTGCGAGGGCTGGGCCTGGGACGGCGGCTAGTGTTGCAGGCGCTGGCCGAGGCCCGCGCCCTGGGTTACCAGCGCTGCTATCTGGAGACCACCGCCGTGCTGCGGGAAGCCACCGCCCTCTATGAATCCCTGGGCTTCGAACACCTGCCGGGGCCCCTTGGCTGCACGGGCCACGACGCCTGCGAGATTTGCATGGTGCTGGCGCTCGACTAGCTCAAACAACAAGGGGCCCATGGCCCCTTGTTGTTTCATCTGTCGCCCCCTGATCAGCCAGCGCGCTGCTCCAGGGTCCCAGCAGGCCGGGAAAGCGGTCGCTTGGCCCAGACCCCGGCCAGC
The DNA here is from genome assembly GCF_040907855.1 of Aeromonas sp. s4. Lineage (NCBI taxonomy): Bacteria > Pseudomonadati > Pseudomonadota > Gammaproteobacteria > Aeromonadales > Aeromonadaceae > Aeromonas > Aeromonas sp. s4. Next base: position 34,210 of record NZ_JBFOCP010000031.1, read on the forward strand.
AGAGAGCCGGACAGGTTGTGCCAGACCGAGAAGAGGGTGCCAGCCATGGCCGAGGCGGGAGTGAAGAATTTCATGGCCAGCGCCGTGGCGAGGCCAGAATTCTGCAACCCCACTTCGAAGGCCACGGTGCGGCAGATCCGCTCCTCAAAGCCCAGCCAGCGACTGACCCAGTAGCCCGCCGCAATGCCGATGCCGTTGTGCAGGATCACCGCCAGCGCCACGATGGGGCCGATGCTGGCGAACTGCCCTGCGTTGAGGGCGACCACGATGGCGATGATCATGACGATGGCGGCCATGGAGACGAGCGGCAGCACGGGCTCGATACGTGCCGTCAGGGAGTGGAGGAAGACATTGGCAACCACCCCGAACACCACGGGTATCAGCACTATCTTCACCAGGCTCAGCAGCATGTCCAGCACCGGCACGTCGACGCTCTTGCCAGCCAGCAGCTGCACCAGCAGGGGGGTGACGAGGACCCCGAGCAGGGTGGAGAGAGCTGTCATGGTGATGGAGAGAGCGACATCGCCCTTGGCCAGATAGCACATCACGTTGGAAGAGGTGCCACCGGCGACGCTGCCCACCAGCACCATGCCCACGGTCAACTCGGCATCAAAGCCCAGCAACAGGCTGACCAGCAGAGCGGCCAGCGGCATCACGCTGAACTGCAATACCAGCCCGAGGCCGATGGCCTTCTTGTTGCGCACCACGTCGAGGAAGTTCTGGGGTTTGAGGGTCAGCCCCATGGCCAGCATGATGATGGTCAGCAGCGGCACTATCTGGCCCTTGAGGCCGACGAAGGGCTCGGGCTGCCAGTAGGCCAGCAGGGAAAACAGCAGGGCCCAAAGCGGGAAGAGGTGGGTGATGCGTCCAAGCATGGTGTACTCCTTGTTATTGTCCAGACGCGGGCAGACCAGGGGATGCCCGCAGGGAACTTTCTCTTATACCAGCTTTGTCGCCGGCAGGCCCGTGTAGCGGCGCTCAGGAAGGGAAATAGAACCAGGCGGTCTGGATAAGACCCTCCTTCACCTCGAACACCGCCACGCTCTCGATGGGCTCGGGGGAGAGGCCGTGGATCAGCTCGTGATCGAACACCTTGTTGCCCAAGACGGTGCGTGACAGCAGCTCGGCCTTGAGCAGCGGGTTGTTGAATCTGTGCTGTGCATAGAAGGCCCGCAGCGCCCCCTTGCCGACTGTGCTCGGCGTCTCGGTCGGCATGCGATAGCCTTTGAAATCCGGGGAAAAGCAGGCCACGAAGGCGTCGAGATCGTGGGCATTGTAGGCGGCAAACTGCGCCTCTACGGGTTGGGTGACGGACATGTCTCTCTCCATGAATGAATTTTAAATCACTTATCATTTATTTTTATTCACCAATCAAGCCCCGGATGGGGATCGCCGCCCCTTCCAATGAAACGCCCCATAACAAAAAACCCCGCCGAAGCGGGGTCTCTCTGGTCATCAGCCACCCGCTGGGTGCGGGCGGGGTGATCAGTGTTCGCGGGTCTGGCGGAAGTGAACGTCCGGGTGACGCTCCTGTGCCAGGCGCAGGTTGACCATGGTCGGCGCGATGTAGGTGAGGTTGTCACCGCCATCGAGGGCCAGGTTGACCTCGTTCTTGCGCTTGAACTCCTCGAACTTCTTGACGTCGGTCCCTTCCACCCAGCGGGCGGTGGCGACGTTGACCGCCTCGTAGATGGCCTCGACGTTGTACTCGCTCTTCAGACGAGAAACCACCACGTCGAACTGCAGCACACCGACCGCACCGACGATGAGATCGTTGCTGATGAGCGGACGGAACACCTGCACCGCCCCCTCTTCGGAGAGCTGCACCAGCCCCTTGAGCAGTTGCTTCTGCTTGAGGGGGTCACGCAGGCGGATGCGGCGGAACAGTTCCGGCGCGAAGTTCGGGATACCGGTGAACTTGAGATCTTCACCCTGGGTGAAGGTGTCGCCGATCTGGATGGTGCCGTGGTTGTGCAGACCGATGATGTCGCCGGCACAGGCCTCGACCGCCTGTTCACGGTCACCGGCCATGAAGGTGACGGCGTCGGAGATGTTCACGTCCTTGCCGATGCGCACGTGGCGCATCTTCATGCCCTTGCTGTAAGTACCTGACACGATACGCATAAAGGCGATACGGTCGCGGTGTTTCGGGTCCATGTTCGCCTGGATCTTGAACACGAAACCGGAGAACTTCTCCTCGGTCGCCACCACTTCGCGGCTCTCGGCCTTGCGCGGCATGGGGGCTGGCGCCCAGTCGGTCAGGCCGTCCAGCATGTGGTCGACACCGAAGTTGCCAAGGGCGGTCCCGAAGAAGACCGGGGTCATCTCGCCGGCGATGAAGGCATCGTGATCGAACTCGGGAGAGGCGCCCTGCACCAGCTCCAGCTCGCCACGCAGCTGGGCCGCCAGATCGTCGCCGATGGCGGCATCCAGCTCGGGGTTGTTCAACCCCTTGACCACCCGCTTCTCCTGGATGGTGTGGCCCTGACCGCTCTGATACAGGTAGGTCTCGTCCTTGTAGAGGTGGTAGACCCCCTTGAAGGACTTGCCGCAGCCGATGGGCCAGGTGATGGGGGCGCACATGATGTTGAGCTCGCGCTCCACCTCGTCCATGACCTCCATCGGGTCGCGCACTTCGCGGTCCAGCTTGTTCATGAAGGTGAGGATGGGGGTGTCGCGCAGCCGGGTCACTTCCATCAGCTTGCGGGTCCGGTCTTCAACACCCTTGGCGGCGTCGATGACCATCAGGCAGCAGTCGACCGCCGTGAGGGTACGATAGGTATCTTCGGAGAAGTCCTCGTGACCCGGGGTGTCGAGCAGGTTGACCAGGCAGTCGGCGTAGGGGAACTGCATCACGGAAGTGGTGATGGAGATACCGCGCTGCTTCTCCATCTCCATCCAGTCGGATTTGGCGTGCTGGCCCGAGCCACGGCCCTTGACGGTACCGGCGCGCTGAATGGCCTGTCCGAACAGCAGGACCTTTTCGGTGATGGTGGTTTTACCCGCATCCGGGTGCGAGATGATCGCAAAAGTGCGTCTCTTGGAGACTTCACTCAGAAATTCAGCTGACATAATTCGACGTTCTTCTATTGAGCGGCGGCCTGGAGCCACCGTGGGAAAAATGCGGGACAGCACCTTGGAATCAGGGCGCCCATGCAGACAACGACACCACGCGGGCGGGTCAGTGACCGCCGGTGGAGACAGGAGAAGCGCGTTGCATTACATGGGTCTGGCCCCGGATCAAAGCAAAATTGCGCGGCATTATACCCGCGCGAGTGAAAAATACCCAGCCCGCTATCACGGGGGCCCGGGGTCGGCCTCACCGGGCCGTCATCACCCGGTTGCGCCCCGCCAGCTTGGCCTCGTACATGGCCTCGTCGGCCCGGCGTACCAGCTCGCCCAGGTTGTCATCCTCGGGTTTGTACTGGGCGCAGCCGATGCTGATGTGGATGGGGTGATCCGCAGGCACTCCCTCAATCTCGAGGCAGGCGACGGCTTGGCGGATCCGCTCCGCCACCTCGACGGCCTCGCCCAGGAGGGTATCCGGCAGCAGCACCAGAAACTCCTCGCCGCCGTTGCGCCCCACCCTGTCGAGGCTGCGCAACTGCTCCTCGATGCACTGGGCCACGGCGGTGAGCACCCTGTCCCCCACGTGGTGGCCCAGCTGGTCGTTCACCTTCTTGAAGTGATCCACATCCAGCAGCAGCACGCACAGGGGTTTGCCCTCCTCCCGGGCCTGGGTGAACCATTTGCGCCCCTTGGCCTGGATCTGGCGCCGGTTGTGGATGCCGGTCAGTTCGTCCGTCATGGCGAGACGCTGCATCTTGCGGGTGCGCCCGCGCTGGTGCACCACCAGGGTGCCCATCACCACCAGCAGCAGGGCCACCACCAGGTATTGCCAGTAGCGCCGCTCCTGCAACTGCTTGAGTTTCTCCGCCTGCAACTGCTGCTGGGACCTGAGGGTCTGGTTTTCCAGCTCCTTGCGGGCGAGATCGAACTCGAAACGCATCTGCAAGGAGCGCTGTTCCCGCAATCTGAGCTCGAGGGCCTGGCGGGTCTCGACATAGGTCTTGAGGCTGGTGAGGGCCGACTGGATATGCCCCTGACGCTCCAGCACCCGGGCCCGTGTCTCATGCACCCGGGCGAGGAAGCGCAGGTTCTGCTCCCGGGTAAAGATGGGCTCGGCCTCGTCCAGGTGCCGCAGCGCCTCGCCGGGTTGGTTCAGGGCCTCGAGGACCTCGGCCATGACGAGGTGCCAGTGGCCCAGGGTGACGCTGTCCGCCCCCTCCCCCTGATGAAGGGAGGCTGCCGCCTGATCGAGCTTGATCATGGCCTGGTCCGGCTTGCCCTGTTTCTGCAGGATGGTGGCCAGCTCGATTCGGCTCCAGGCCAGGACCCCTTCCTGGTTTGACCCCAGATAGTAACGCTCCGCTTCGGCCATCAGGGGCAGCGCCTTGTCGTACTCTTCGGTGTCGATGTAGAGGAGCCCCTGCTGGCTGTGAATGTCCACCAGGTACTCCTCGACCCCGAGCTGCCGGTAGTCGTGCTCCAGCTCCTTGAAATAGCTCTCGGCCCGCTCATAGAGCCCCATCCTGCGATAGGCATTGGCAATATTGGCGAGCACCTCGCGCCCCTTGGCCTCCAGCCCGAGCGCCTCGTAGCGCTGGTGGGCATCGATGAGATCCATCAGCCCCTCCGCCAGCTCCCCCTGGTAGGAGTACATCTCCCCCCGCAGGCTCAGGATGTCGGCACGCTGGCGCTCATCCCCGAGCCGGCGAGCCAGGGTCAGGGCGGCGTCGTAATCCTCCCCGGCCCCGGCCATGTTGCCGAGCAGTTGCCGGTGATACCCGCGGCAGGCGAGCAACCCCACCTCGGTGACCCTGTCCTTGCGGGCACGGGCCTGCGCCAGCCCCTGCTCGGCAAACGCCACCGCGCGGCGAAACTCCTCGTCTCGTTCACTCGGCTGGGCCCAGCACTGCAGCCGGGCAAGGCGGCCCTGCACCTCGGGCGGATAGTGTGCCTGTTCGGCAGTCAGGGCGGCGACGCGCTCGCGAAACACCTGCACCGGCATCGTCGACTCTTCCAGTCGCTGCAACGCCAGTTGCAACTCGTACCCAGCCAGTGGCGTCGCCTGGGCCAGGGCAACCCCCAGCAACAGACCACCTCCCATCAGGATCTTCATGCGGACATTTTCTCCTCTTCACTGGCCGGACGCCGCGCTCACCGCTGTCATCATATCCCCACAGACTCTGGGCGCACAGCCGCCAGAGGGTGGGAAAACGCCTCATATCGGACAAGAGCCTCCCCTATCCCCTTCTTTACAGAAGGAGAGAGTGCATCGACTATATATGCTTTCGAACAGGGGAAGGGATGAGGAATGACCTACGAGGAGCTGAGGGAGGCTTACGACAGGTTGTTGCTGGAGAACGAGCGTCTCAAACGCATCGCGGATGACGCGCGGGAGAAGCTGGACGCCGCCATGGACGGCACCGGCCTGTGCATCTGGCAGAACCATGTGCCCACCGGCAAACTCATCATCTTCAACCGGCGCTGGGGCTCCATGCTCGGTTACCAGCCCAAGGAGCTGTCGGCCCACTTCGACGTCTGGCGCGCCCACCTGCACCCGGAGGACAGGGAGCAGGTGCTGCAGGCCTTCTTCGACCATCTGGAGGGCAAGAGCCCGTTTTATCAGGCGATGCACCGCATGATCGCCAAGGATGGCAAGACCACCTGGGTGCTGGACCGGGGCCGGGTGGTGGAGCGGGATGATCAGGGCAACCCCGTCCGGGTGATGGGCACCCACATCGACATCACCCACGAGAAGGAGTACGAGCAGCAGCTCGCTCAGCTTGCCCACCGGGATCCCCTCACCGGCCTGTTCAACCGCACCGCGCTGCACCGCCACTTTCCCGGGGAGTACCAGGCCATCTGTTTCATCGATCTCGATGACTTCAAGCTGGTGAACGACAACCTGGGCCACCGGGCAGGTGACGAACTGCTGGTCTCCCTTGCCCAGCGCCTTCGCCACTGCTGCGGCGAGGAGGTACGGCTGGGGCGCATCGGCGGGGACGAGTTCGTGCTGCTGCTGCCCTGGGCGTGCGACGATCCCCGCACCAGCCACCTCGCCCGCCAGTGCATCGATGCCATCGCCACCCCCTTCGAGCTGCCCAACGGGGACGCCTCGGTGGGACTGAGCATGGGAATTGCGGCCATCCGGCCCCAGGACGATTTCGGCGCGGCACTGGCCCGGGCGGATCAGGCCATGTACAGGGTCAAGCGCAGCGGCAAGCGGGGTTTTTATATTGCCCAGCCAAGCGGTCAGCCGCTGCTGGATCAGGAGCAGGTCAACGAACGGGGCCTCTACCACAGGCCCACTCTCTGAGCCTGAGCACCCTCAATGGCGCTGCCAGCGCCGCAGCAGGCGTCCACGCAGGCCGCAATCGAGCAGCCAGCTGTTGTCGAACACCCGCAAAATGGCCGCCTTGGCGTGACGGGACATGGCGACCGCATGGAAGCGTGTCTGCTGCGCCCGTCGCCGGTTCATCCGCTCGAGCAGGGGGTGGGGCAGGTTCTGGGCGATGAAGTCGGAGATCACCAGCACGTCGGCCTTGGCAAAGGCGGGTTGTTCGAGCTGGGTCAGGGCCTGCTCCAGGCAGGGCACCAGATCGGTCCCCCCGTGAAAACTCATGGAGAGAAAGCGCTCCGCCTTCTCAAGCCCGGTGTCGGCGGTGATCTCCAGGGTCGCCACCTCGGTGGAGAAGAGCATCAGATAGCAGCCCCGCTTCTCCTCCATCGTCCCCTTGAGCAGGGCGAGAAACAGCGCCTTGGCACACTCCTCCGGATAGCCCCCCATGGAACCTGACGTATCGACGCAGACGATGAAGGGGCCACGCGGCTGCACCTCCTGCCCTCCCTGCTCGGGGGAGCGCAGCATCAGACGCTGGCGCGGCAGGGTGCCCCGCGACTGGTAGCTCAGCAGGCGCCGCTCCAGATAACGGCGATAGAACTCCAGTTCCAGCTCCGGCAGCGCCAGCATCACCGCCTCGCTCGGCAGGAGGCGCATCAGATCGCTGGCCGGGTGCACCCCCACCAGATCGTCGGGCACATCGTCACTTTGCACCTCCTCCAGCTCGTGCACAGGCACCGGCGGCAGCGTCCTGTCCTCGCTGCGCCGCTCCCGCTCGCTGCGCCCAAGCAGGGCGGCGATCTCCGCGAGCAGAGGCTCCTGCTGCAACATGCGGGCGTACTGCTTCACCAGCGCCAGGCTGCGCTTGTGCCAGCTCCCCTGGGCCAGATCCCAGAGCCCCCCGGCGGAGATCTGGTGCGGATCCAGGGCATCGGCCAGGGTCCGGTTGGCCAGCAGTTGATCCTCTATCTCCTGGCGCTGCTTCTCCCGCTCCGCCTCCGCTATCTGCTGCTGCAACTGCAACAGGCTGCCCACCAGGCTGGCGCGCCATTTCTCGATGAAGAGCTGGCGCAGCCCCTCGGTGGGCTGGGCCACTATCTGGCGCACCAGGCTGCGGGCATCCCCCGCGAAGGGGCTGTGCTGCTCAAGGGCTTCCAGCAGGGCGGGCAGTCGCCCCACCAGCTCCGGCAGGGGCAGTTGCCGGTGGGCCTGATAGAGCAGGTATTCCCGCTCGAGAGCCACCGGCACCGGCTTGTGACGCATCTCCTCCCCAAGCTGTTCGCTCCAGGTCTGGATGCGCTTTCTGAGCAGCTTCCCCTGCAGGGGCGAGCGCTTGAGGAACTCGGAGATCTTGGGGGTGGAGGCAAGCAGCAGCGCCATCTCCCCCGCCAGCTCCCCCTCCCCCATGAGCAGCCCCAGGTCCATCATGCCGATCTCTAGCATGGGCCACCCCGGATGTTGAGATGTGATGGAGTATCATGCTGACGAAACATGTTTTTCATCCTGTTTATTTCACCAATCCCACGTCAGGCGCGACGTCACCCCTGTGCATCGAGAAGAGGCAGACGATCCCGCCACTGCTGCAGCTCGGCCCCCAGCCGCTCCAGGTCCCGGCTCAGCACGAAGAAGCTGTCCTCCACCTGACGCAACCAGTTGTCCCCCACGAACAGGTGAGGCTGGTGACGGTCGAACAGGTTGCGCTGGCCCTTGAGGTTTTGCAGCACCCGGTTCACCTGGCCCGTCAGGTCGTCCAGGGCCGACAGCCAGGGGGCCATCACCACCTCGGGGATGGGGGTGCGCTCCACCAGCATCAAGGGCACGGGCTGGCGCTGGATATCCAGCACGTGCAGCCGCAACTGCTCGTCCAGCACCAGCTCGTAGTGCCCCTCCTTGGGGTTGCCGAGGGGCCAGCCCACCAGCGCCTCCCCGGTGGGGTGCCAGTGAGAGAGCAAAGTGCGATCGAAGGTGAGGGTGCCGGTGAGGCGTTCGGGATCACTGCCATCCAGGGGCGCCGGAGTGAGCAGCTGGAAATGCACCAGCTTGCCGAACGGCCTGGCGTTGGCCAGCGGCAGTTCGGTGCCGCGGGCGCGGCGGCCGAACCACTGCTTGCGCTTGACCGCCTTGCAGCCGATGCGCAGGGCGACCGCCCCCTGCAACTGCTTGAACTGCTCGCGCAGGGAGAGCAGCTCCCGGGTCAGCGCCAGTTGCTGGTAGCCGTAGAGGCGGGAAAACTCGCCGATCATCTCCAGCAGCGCGGTGCGGGAAGCCTCGTCGTGCCAGAGGCAATCCTTGAACAGCAACAGATCCAGGGGTGCCACCTCGTCGCGGCCATTGAAGAAGGCGCTCGCCTTGATGAGCCGCACGGCCTTCTTCCAGCGCCGATCCGAGACATAGCAGCCGTGCCCGAGCTGGCTGTCGAGCTGCTGGCGCAGCTGGTAGATGAGTTCGAAACAGGCGTCCGGCAGGCGCACCTGCTCGATGGCATCCTGCCAGGCGTCGTACTCTTCCCCCCGAATCTGCACCGCCGGGGTCAGGTTCTGATGGGACTGGCCATCGCTCGCCAGCATGGCCTGGAAGTTGGATTTCTCCTGCACCCTGTCCATCCAGACCCGCACCAGCATGCGGTCGTAGAGCGCCTCCAGCCCGCTGTCCGGGGCAGGCAGCTCGTTCGAGGCGGTGACCAGCAGCCGCATGGGAATGGGGTGCTGGCTGTCGCCGTTGCGAAACTGCCGCTCGTTGATGGCGGTGAGCAGGGTGTTGAGGATGGCGGGGCCCGCCTTCCAGATCTCGTCGAGGAAGACCACCTCGGCCTCCGGCAGGTAGCCGCTGGTCAACCGCAGGTACTTGCCATCCTCCTTGAGCGCCTGGATGGAGAGGGGGCCGAACACCTCCTCCGGCGTACTGAAACGGGTCATCAGGTATTCGAAATGGCGGGCATCCTGAAACGCCAGCTTGAGGCGCCGCGCGATCAGGCTCTTCGCGATGCCCGGGGGGCCCAGCAGAAAGACGCTCTCGCCACTCAGGGCCGCCAGCAGGCCGAGCCGCAGGGCATCCTGGCGCTCATACAGTCCCTCGCCAAGGGCGGAAAGGAGCCGTGGCAGGCGCTCATGAATGGGGGTGGCACGAACAGTATTCTGGGCTAAAGGCGGCATAGGCACAGTTCCGAAGCTGATAGGTCATCCGTGGTGACGGGGTCCGGCCTCTGGCCCCGCCCCACTCTCATTGTCTGTCATCTCTGCCCCCGGGGAGGCGCTCGTTTGCCATCGCCACAGGGCTAAAAGCGCACGTCCGGGGTGCAGCAAATCCCGCGAGAGTGTACTCTGCGCATCATTATTTACCCCAACGCAGATCAAGAGTGAGCCTTCGCCATGCAAGATCCCCTGCTGGACCCGCTGCGCCAGCGCATCCTGGCCCGCATGGGCATCCCCCTCTGGCAACAAAGAGGCAGACTCCTGGCGGGAGGCACCAGCCCCGACGGCGTCGCGCAGCCGGCAAACACGCCCGCCGACGAGGTGCTGGCCCCGCAGGAGACTGCCCCTCTGCCGACCGGCAAGCTCTGGCTGCTGGCAGAGACGCTGCCCGCGCCCTCCCTGCTCGGGGACATCTGCCGCTGGCTCGGCCTTGGCACGGACGAGGTCTCCCTGCTGTCCGAGATGCCTTCCCTGCCCGCGGGGGCCACTTCGCCCCTGCTCTGGCTGACGGCGCCGGACCCTCGCTGGCCCGATGCCCTGGTCTGCCCGCTCAAGCCCAATGGGGCGCACAAGCGCGCCCTCTGGCAGCAGTGCCGGCAGCGCCACACCCCTTGATGCTCACGACCATGGCACGGCCATGGTGTCCATCGCAAGCCTGAATCCCGTCCGGAGTGACCATGTCTGACCTCTTGCCCCACTTTCGCCCCCTGCTCGAATCGGACTTCGAAGCCATCTACCCCATCGAGCAGGCCGCCCACCAGGAGCCCTGGAGCCAGGCCAACCTGCTCTCCTGCTTCGGGCCGCGCTATCTCAACGGCCTGATGCTGGTGGACGGACGACCGGCCGGTTTCTACATCTCGGATCTGGTGGCGGGAGACAGCTCCCTGATGAATCTCTGCGTGCATCCCGATTTTCAGGGCAAGGGGCTGGGGCGAGCGCTGCTCAGGGAGTATTTGGCCCGCAGCAAGGCCGGCAAGGCCGAGGCCTGGTTCCTGGAGGTCAGGGCCGGCAACCGCACCGCCATCAACCTCTACGAGAGCGAGGGGTTTGCCGAATATTGCCGCCGCGCCGACTACTATGGTACCGGGCAGGAGAGGGAGGATGCCGTGCTGATGTCCCGTCTGTTCGACTTCGGCTGACAACCCGCAGCAGACCGCCGTCAGCGGGCGCCCCCCTCTGACCTCCCTGAATCCCCCGCTTCGCTTCCCCCTCAGGGCAGGGGCGCATTGTCGATGGAGGGGTCTTCCAGGCTCAGGGTCACCCTCAGCACGGCCTCGAAGGCGGCTCCCGAGAGGGGCATGAAGAAGCCGCGGCCGTAGGTGACGCCGGGCATCCAGATCTGTTCGATATCCACCGCGATCTTGATGGGGCGAAGCGGCTCACCCGGTCGCTGGACATAGATGCCAGGGGCCGTCGCAACCTGGGGGAAGCGGCGCAGAATGTGCTCGCTGCCATCCCCCGCATCCGGGTTGAGTCGCACCTTCACCAGCCCCGCCAGGGCGGATTGCATCTCGGGGGCACGCCACAGCCTGGTATTCAGCGCCTTGCAGCGTCGGCACTTGGCGCGCTCGATCACGTAGAGCAAGGGGTATCCTTCCCTCAGCGCCAGCCGCTGCGCCTGCTCATAGCCCTCGGCGCCGCTCAGCCAGGGATTCTCCTGCTCCCCCGCGCCCCCCAGCAGATACCAGAGGGCGCCTGCCCCCGCCAACAGCAGCAACACGCCGGTGAACAGGCTCTTGATCCCGATATTCATGGTGCAACTCCCTGAATGAATCCGATCCCTGCCCCCTATCATGCCTCACTCTCATCTGGTTGACGACTTTGTGATCCAGGACAAATGGCGCACACTTGTAAGCTGTAATGTTAGAGTTTAAACTCCAGCCCCGATTTTGGTGCCCCTGCGGGCGCACAACTGTTACTTGAGGATGCGTGAGATGTCGCAGTTTCATCTGGTTAGAGTGATGCGTGAGCGTATTGCCCGCCTTGGCAACAAGGCCGCCCTGCGCGTCCAGCAGGATGGCCAGTGGCGCGCCATCGGCTGGCGAACCCTGGGTCAGGCCATGGATTATTGCGCCCAGGGACTGATCCGGGCGGGCCACCAGTCCGGCGAGATGGTCGGCATCTATGCCCGCAACATGCCCGAGTGGACCCAGGCCGACCTCGGCATCCTGGCCGCCCGCGGCGTCAGCGTGCCCATCTACCCCACCAGCACCCTCGATCAGCTGCGCTACATCGTCAAGGATGCCGGCATCAGGATGCTGTTCGTGGGGGAGCAGCCCCAGTTCGATCAGGCGCTGCACCTCATCGACAGCGGCGAGATAAGCCACATCGTCGCCCTGGACGGCACCGTCGATCTGCGCGGCTGCGCCTCGGCCAGCCACTTCCAGGCCTTCCTCGTCTCCGGCAACCACCAACCCAGCGAGCAGGTGCTGCGCGAGCGCGAGCGCCACTACCGCATGGACGACCTGCTGACCCTCATCTACACCTCGGGCACCACGGGCGAACCCAAGGGGGTCATGCTCGATTTCGCCAACATGGCCGCCTGCTTCGAGATGCATGACGCTCGCCTCGACCTCAGCGAACAGGATGTCTCCCTCTGCATGCTGCCGCTGAGTCATGTGTTCGAGCGTGCCTGGAGCTACTACGTGCTCTATTGCGGCGCCGAGAACGTCTACATTCGCGACCCGCAGAAGGTGATGGATGTCATCGGCGAGGTGAAGCCCACCGTGATGTGCGCCGTGCCCCGCCTCTACGAGAAGGCCTACGCCATGATCCAGGCCAAGGTCGCCCAGGCGCCGCGCCTGCGCCGCGCCCTGTTCGGCTGGGCCACCCGGGTGGGCAAGCAGATGGTCGCCACCCGTCAGGCGGGCAAGTCCGCCTCTCCCCTGCTCTATGGCCAGCTCTGGCTTGCCGAGCGCCTGGTGTTTCGCAAACTGCGCGCCCGTTTCGGCGGTCGCACCCGCTTCCTGCCGGTGGCGGGCGCCCGTCTCGCGGACGAGGTGAATCTCTTCTTCCAGGCCATGGGGCTCAACCTCAAGTACGGCTACGGCATGACCGAGACCACCGCCACCGTCTGCTGCTATGAAGACACCCAGTTCAGGCTGGGCTCCATCGGCACGGCGCTAAACGGCATCGAGGTGAAACTCGGCGAGAACAACGAACTGCTGGTGCGCGCCCCCACCGTGATGCGTGGCTACTACAACAAGCCGGAGGCCACCGCCGAGGTGATGACCGAGGATGGCTTCCTGCGCACCGGCGATGCAGGCGAGCTGGATGACGAGGGCAACATCTACTTCACCGAGCGCTTGAAGGAGCTGATGAAGACCTCCAACGGCAAGTACGTGGCGCCGCAACTGGTCGAGGGGACCCTCGGCAAGGATCGCTTCATCGAGCAGATTGCCATCGTCGCCGATGCCCGCCACTTCGTGTCGGCGCTCATCGTGCCCTGCTTCGAGTCCCTGGAGGAGTACGCCCGCTCCATCAACCTGCAGTACCAGTGCAAGACCGAGCTGCTGCGCCACTCCCGGGTGATGGAGTTCTTCGAGGCCCGCATTCAGGATCTGCAAAAGGAGCTGGCCAAGTTCGAGCAGGTGAAGAAGTTCACCCTGCTGCCGAGCGCCTTCTCCATGGAGCTCGGGGAGATCACCCCCACCATGAAGCTGCGCCGCAAGATCATCGAGGCCAAGTACCAGCGCGAGATAGAAGCCATGTACAGCCACGTCTGATCGACGGGCCTGATATGAAAAAGCCGCTCATGGAGCGGCTTTTTGTTGGGCGTCTCTCCCTTATGGCAGCTTGACCAGGGGTTGCTCGCGCAGCTCGGTGGCCCGACCGCCCTGGATCTTCTCCACCTGGGCCAGGGCCTGCTTCACCTCGTCGGCATTTTGCAGCAGGCGATAGGTCAGATCGAAGGTCTTGGTCTCCCCCGGCTGGATCTTGGGGACCAGCCCGAGCGGGCGCTGGTACTTGGTGCTGTAGGCATAGCTGGTACCGGGTTCGATGCCGGTCACATAGCCCTGGGCCCGGGTGTCGGTGTTCTTCCACAGGGTCAGCACCGGCAGCTGTCGGGTGTTGTAGCCCACCGCCACTCCGGCGTTGCCGGCCCGGTTGTTCAGCACTGCCAGGGTATTGCCGTCGGCGTCGCTGTAGGGCACTAGGTTGAACACCATCTCGTCGAAGCCCTTGGTGGGCCCCAGATAGGTTTGCCAGCCCTTGAGTCCGGCCTTGGCGTAGTCATTGAACGGGGAGATCTGCTTCACCGGCGTGCTCACCCTGGCTCCCTCCTCCAGAATGGGGGCCCCGAAGTTGCCGTGATAGATGATCTGGTACTCGTTCTCGTAGTCCGCGTGGTTGGTCAGCTTGTCCTGCAGGGCAAACTCCGCCTGACCGGGCACCACGCTCAGCTGGGTCCAGGTGACCAGTTCGCTCATCTTGAAGGTGCGCTCGTCCACCCGGCCCAGCACGTGGATGGCATAGGGCGGCTCTTCGTCCACGGTCACGCTGACCACGGAGGCAGGAATGTTCTGCACCCGGCCATGCAGGCTCTTGAGGCGGCCGTCGTCATCCACTCCGGGATGACCCGTCCACTCGTAGCCGCAGCGCACCAGCATCTCGTTGAAGCCGTCGAGCCAGCCGAGGCCGCCACGGCTCTCGAGATCGATGAAGGCGGGGTTGACCACCTCCTTGACCGGTGAATCCCAGCCGAGGCGCAGATCCGCCGCCTTGACCTCCTTGATCCCCATGCCGCGGGTCGGCACCAGGGTGATTTTCATGACGCCGTTGTCGACGATGAGCAGATCCACCCCTTCCTGGCGGCCGCCGTGCAGGCGTTTCTTCTCGATGGTGAAGGGAACCGGGCTCTTGATACCGAGCTTCTCGCTGGTGATCTTCCAGTCACCCACATCCAGCCCTTGCTGGGAGTCGGTCAGCAGAAATTCGGCGGCGTGACCCGCGGTGGCGCCCAGGGCGAGCAGCACGGCAATGGAGAGTTTCTTCAACATGGATTTATCCTCGTGTCTCTTGTTTTTGTGAAAGCTGAATCGTTTCAGTGATCGAAAACTAGGCGTCTGACGCCCCGGACTCAAGAGACAAAAAGAGGAAATGTGAGCCGATTGACAATAAAAACGGCTTCAGCCCTGCTGAAATGAAGGCTGACTCACAGTTATGAAAGGAGGAAAAAACAGGCGGGGCGCCGAGAGGGGCGCCCCCTCACCCCGCCCGCACCACATCAGGCAAGGGCCAGCGTCACCGCGGCTTCGGCGTGGATGGCGGTGGTGTCATAGAGAGGCACGGCGGCCTGGCACGCCCCCACCAGCAGGGCGATCTCGGTGCAACCCAGGATCACCGCCTGGGCACCGGTCTGTGCCAGATCGGCGATGATGGCCAGATACTCGGCCTGAGACGACTCGCGAATATCGCCGAGGCAGAGCTCGTCATAGATGATGCGGTGCACCCGCTCCCGTGCAGCGTCATCAGGCACCAGCACCTCCAGCCCGAAGCGCTCCTGGAGCCGCCCCTTGTAGAAATCCTGCTCCATGGTGAAGCGGGTGCCGAGCAAACCCACCCGGGTCACCCCGTCGGCCTGGAGGCGATGGGCCGTGGCATCGGCGATGTGGAGCAGGGGAATGTCGATGGCGGCCTCGATCTCCGGCGCCACCTTGTGCATGGTGTTGGTCCCGATCAGCAGAAAATCGGCGCCACCGGCCTGAATGGCCCTGGCCTCGGCCGCCAGCAGACGGGCGGTGGCGGGCCAGTCACCGGCGTGCTGCAACCGCTCTATCCCGGCAAAATCCACGCTGCTCAGCAGCACCCGCGCCGAGTGCAGACCGCCGAGCCGCTCGCGTACCCCCCGGTTGAGGGCCTGGTAATAGCTGACGGTGGACTCCCAGCTCATGCCACCCAGCAGACCGATACATTTCATGGGATCTCCTTATGTAACCCGATGGTGCAAACCAATGCTGCAATTCCTCAGGGGGCGCGTCTGATCGCACCGCCCCGGCAATAAAAAAGGCCCCGAAGGGCCAACAAGACAGCCGGTAAAGGCTCAGGCCGAGGCCTAAACCCAGATCATCAGCACGCAGGCCGCCGTGGCGAGCCCCATGCCCAGATTGAAACGACGCCAGCCGGTGGCGGTGCGGATGAGGCGGCGCACCTGGGCACCGAACAGCACCCAGAAGGCTCCGGTATAGAGGCCGGTCACGAAGAAAATGCCGAGCACCCAGCCCGCGGACGGCCAGTAAGCCTCCCCCGCCAGGGTGAAGCCGCTGATGGCGGAGAGCGCCATCATCCAGGCCTTGGGATTGAGCAGTTGCAGCATGGCCCCCTGATGGGCCGGGATGAGCGGCCGGTTCCCCTCCGCCGGGCCACTGGCGTTGGCCACCTTCCAGGCCAGCCAGAGCAGGTAGGCCGACCCCACCAGCTTGAGGCCGTCGTGCAGCAGGGGCAGACGCTCGAACACCACCCCGAGCCCCAGGGCCGTGGCCAGGATCATCAGGTTGATGCCCCCCACCACCCCCACCAGCAGAGGCACGGAGCGGCGAAACCCCTGGGCGGCCCCGGCACTGGTGAGCAGCATGTTGTTGGGGCCCGGCGTGCCACAGGTGATAAGGGCAAAGCCCGCCAGGGGGAGCAACCAGTTCAGATCCATCTCAACCTCGTTCAGATACGGCAAGCCTCCTAATATGCAGAGCCGACGCCCTGACGACAAGGTCAGCAATGCATTTTCTTTGCATGAATAGTCAAGGTGCTGTTAATACCAGAGCATCACCACGCACAGGGCGGTCAAGGCACCCAGGCTGCCGTTGAGACGACGCCACCCCTTGTCCGAGTTGATCCAGCGGCTGAGCTGATGGCCAAACATCACCCAGGCGAAGCAGACCGGGAACCCCGCCATGGGGAAGACACTCATGATGCCCCACATGCTCGGCCAGTAGTCGCTCCCCGGCAGGCTGAACAGACTGATGGCCGAGATCCCCATCATCCACGCCTTGGGATTGAGGAACTGGAAGCCCAGCCCTTCAAGCAGGGTCAAGGGGCGGGCACGGCTGGCGGGATCTCCGGGGGCGCCTGCCACCGCGATGCGCCACGCCAGCCACAGCAGGTAAAGGCTGCCCAGCACCTGCAGGCTCAGCTTGAGCAGGGGCCAGCGCTCGAACAGCGGATAGAAGCCGAGCGCCAGCACCAGTTGCAGCACAGGCTGGCCCACCGCCACCCCGATGAGATGGGGCAGGGTGCGACGCACGCCGAAGTTGGCGCCGGACGCCGTCAACATCAGGTTATTCGGCCCGGGAGTGCCGCAGGTGAGCAGGGCGAAGCCAAACAGGGTGGCATACCATTCGATGGTCATGGGGAGACTCCTTTCTCGCCACATTGTACCGATACAATGTGTGCTTGTTGGTTGTGTAAAGGCTGATAATCACGCTATATTGCGGACAATCTTGGATCAATGGATTTATTGTCACCATGACAATCTGGACGCCCGACCTCACCCCTTTCGAGGGGCCCCTCTACCTCAAACTGGTCAAGGCCATCGAGCAGGCCATCTCCACCGGCATCCTCTCACCCGAGACCCGGCTGCCGACCCACAGGGCCCTGGCAGACAAGCTGGGGGTCACCGTGGGCACCGTCACCCGCGCCTACACCGAGGCGGAGCGACGGGGCCTGCTGGCGGCCCGGGTCGGGCACGGCACCTGGGTCAGGGGAGCGGCGGATCCCGCCAACGAATGGGTGATCCGCAATGAAGACAGCCAGCGCATCGAGTTGTGGCAGAACCTCCCGGTCCAGCTGGACAGGGGCGCCATCATCAGGCCCCTGCTCACCGAGCTGGCGCAGGGGGATCTCAACGGCCTGCTCGGTTATGACAAGGAGGCCGGACGCCCCGCACAGCGCCAGCTGTTCGTCGACTGGCTCGCCGAGCAGGGCATCACGGCGAGCGAAGATCGCCTGCTGTTCAGCCATGGTGCCCAGCACGGCATCATGCTGGCCCTGCTGGCCACCGGCTGCGTGGGAGAGACCCTGTTTTGCGAGGGACTGAGCTACCCCGGCATGCTGGGCAATGCACGCCAGCTCAAGAATCAGGTGGTGGGACTGGCGATGGATGAGGAGGGACTGCTGCCAGAGGCGCTGGATGCCGCGTGCCGTACCCGCCGGGCCAAGCTGCTCTACCTCACCCCCACCCTGCAAAACCCCACCACGGCCACCATGAGCCTGGCGCGACGCGACGCCATCGTCGCCATCGCCCGTCGCCACGATCTGCTGATCGTCGAGGATGACGTCAACGGCCTGCTGCCCGAAAGTGCGCTCCCTCCCCTGGTCAACCTGGCACCGGAGCGGGTCATCTACCTCGGCAGTCTCGCCAAGATCGCCTGCGGCGGCCTGCGGGTCGGCTTCGTGTTGTCCCCTCCCGCCCTTCGCAACGGCTTCGCCCAGGCGATGCGGCTGTCGAGCTGGATGGTGAGTCCGCTGCTCATCGAGCTGGCCTGCAAGCTGGTGAGCCAGCGCCAGATCATGCCGCTCATCGAACACCAGCGAAAAATCCTGGCGCGCCGGGGTGAGCTCCTGCACCACCTGTTGCCGGGAGCGCGCTGGCAGCCGGGGTCTATGCACGCCTGGCTGCCGCTGCCCGAGCCCTGGCGCAGCCAGGAGTTTGCGGAGGCCGCCAACGCCCTTGACGTGGGGGTCGCCAGCGGAGAACACTTCGCCGCTGGCCAGTTTGCCGCCCCGCAGGGAGTACGCCTCAGCCTGAGTCAGCCCGCCACCGACGCCCGCGTCGCCGAAGGGCTGGAGCGCCTCGCCGGGCTGCTGAGGGGCACGCCGCCCACCAATCCCCTGCTATAGTCATTGACCCTGGCACCCGAGGAACCTTCATGTCTGCCGTCCGTCCCGCCCTGCTGATCGCGACCCTGCTGCTGGGAGGCTGCGCCTCCCCGGCCCATCAACAGCTTGGCGCCGCCCTGAGCGGACTGGAGGGGGAGCTGACGCGGCTGGAGGAGGAGTTGGCGGCCATGAACGGCCTTCACTATCAAAAAGCCATCGACGCCCCGGTGGCGCTGCGCCGCTATCTCAAGGCCCCCGCACCGACGGCGGAGGGGCTGGTGCCCGTGCAAAGCCGGCTGCAAGATGGCCCCCTGCTGCGCTACGACTACCGGCTGCCCGCCGGGATGACGCAGCTGCCCACCGACAACCCCTGCCTGCGCTACGAGTTCGAGCTGCGCCGCCTCGGGCGCCTGGGCCAGCTCGAGCTCGCCTGGCAGGGAGAGGCGGGCGCCGGGGAGCTGCGTGTCCCCCAGCGGGACTGCCCCTTCTCGGCCAGGGGGCCCGGCCTTCAGTGATGCTATCTTTGCCCCGCCCAAGGCCGGCACTTAGCCATTCCTGACCCAGGTGGGGTATTGACCCCCTCTGGCTCTCGCGGGAGAGTGGAGGCTAACTTTGAATCCAACCTCGCCACCCCCGACCGGCGAAGGAGCGTCAAAGATGCAGATCCTCCTCATCGAAGACGATGCCATGATGGGCTCGACCCTCACCCAGGGACTGAGTGATCTGGGGCTGCCCCCCACCGAGCTGTTCCACTGCAAAGAGATTGCAAGCCTGCCCGTCCTGCTGCGCCAGCACGCCTTCGATGCCATTCTTTGCCGCCAGTATCACCACCAGGCCCACGAGGGAGTCAGGCTGCTGCATGAAGCACACCACCTGGGCCTGCTCGCGCCCGGCTGCGTGCTCCTGCTGCTGGAGCAGGACGAGGACACCGGCCAGTTCCCCCCCTCCGACCTCTATTTCGCCCTGCGTCTGGCCGTGCCCTTCACCACGGAGCAGTTGGCGCACAGCCTGCAAGCGCTGCTGGCACTGACCACGGTGACCCGCCCCCTGGCCACCCCCATGGCGCTCAGGGAGTGGCGCAGCGCCTGCGCCCAGTGCGAGGATCTGCTTTACCGGCACGCCAGCCACAAGGGGCTGGAAGCACAGATGGACAGGGTAAAGGGCTACATGCTGCTGCAAGCCGGGGAACGGGTGCAGGCAGCCCAGCACTACGCCATTTGCACCACGGAGTACGATGCCTGGTGGCCACGCCAGGGGCTGAACCAGGCCCTGCTCGGGCTGAACCGGGTGGAGAGTGCCCACAAGGATCTGGCCCGCAACCAGGAGCGACTGCCCCCCGTCACCCATCAGGCGCTGGTTCTCGCCTGCCAACTGCACGAGGCGCAGTGGGATCCTGCCTGGGAAACCTTGTCAGGCTTGCTGCAACGCTGCCCCTGGCAGCCGCAGTGGCGCCAGCTGGCCATTTTGCTGGCCTTGCTGCGAAGGGATGAAGGTCAGGTGCTGGCGCAGGCCAGCGATTTCATCCTGCGCTACTTCCCCAAACAGACGTTTCGCCACTCCGTCGAACGCTGCCTGCTGGATGCGACCCTGGCGGTGCTCTGGCATCCACCGGGAGAGGCCAGAGTTCATGAGCTGCAGCAGGCCCTGGAGGAGCTCGGCCAGCAGGCAGTGACCCTGCGAGCCCACGAGGAGGGGCTGCTGCGCGCCCTGATGCTGGGTCTGGATTATCGATTCGATGACGCCTTGATGCTGCTGGCCAAGCACCCGCCGGAGGCGGCGCGGGACAATCACCTCAACCAGTTGCTCGGGGTGGCCGTCAGCCAGTTCTGCGGGCTTCCCCACCATGCCCAGCGTTATCTGGCCCAGCTCGGCCAATATCAGGGGCCGGTGGCACAGACCCCGCTGCTGCAGGGGCTCATTTTGCAGGTGGTCGACGATCTGGCGCGGCAACTGGCGCAGCGGGAGCAGCAGCTGACCCAGCTGCGCGAGGAGCGGCAACGGGCCATGACCACGGGTCAGCTCCAGCTTGCCGTGCAGAGCGCTCTGACCCTGCAGGAGCGATTCCCGGCCCAGGCGGGGGATGCCTGGCAACTGCTGGTATTGCTGACCCAGTGCTGGCCCGCTGGCATGGCGGCCCCGGCGGTGGCCCGCCTGGTGGACAGGCTGGAGCAGCGTCTCAACCACAGTGCCGCCTTCCTGGAACACCATGGGAACGCCTATCGGGAGACCCTGCAACAGGTGAGATCCCACCTGGCCCCCAAACTGCCGCCCCTCGGTCCCCATCAGGGCCTATAGCCATCCAGGGCGGTGCATGCCGCCCTGGCAGGTGCGTTACAACAAGCCCCGCACCAGGATCCCCGCGATCAGCAGGGGGGCGACCAGCCGCCAGCACCAGAGCAGCGCACCACGCATCAGCGGCGAGAGATCCGCAGGCACAATACTGTCCCCCAGCTTCCAGCCAAGCAGCAGGGTCAGCACCAGACCGAACAGGGGCATCATCAGGTTGGAGGTGAGGTAATCCAGCAGATCGAACAGGGTCTTGCCAAACAGGGTGTAGTCAGCCCAGGGCCCGAACGACAGACTGACCGGAATGCCGCAGGCCATGATGAGCAGGGTCAGTACCCGGCAGGCATTGCGGCGCGACCAGCCCCACTCCTCGGTGGTGAAGCGCACCAGGTGCTCCAGCATGGAGATGGAGGAGGAGAGCGCCGCCACCAGCAGCAGCAGGAAGAAGATCACCGCCAGCCCCTGACCGAACGGCAGGTGGTTGAACACCGCCGGCATGGTCATGAAGGTGAGGCCGGGGCCGGCGGCAGGATCGATGCCGGTGGAGGCCAGCACCGGGAAGATCATCAGCCCCGCCAGCACCGAGATGCAGCTCGCCAGGGTGACCACCCAGACCCCGGAGCGCAGCGCCCCGTCACTGCTCGGCAGGTAGGCGCCATAGGTGGTGTGTACCCCGAGGCCAATGGAGAGGGAGAAGAACGCCAGCCCCAGGGCGTCGAGCACCCCCTGCCCCGTCAGGTGGGAAAAGTCGGGCATCAGGAACTGGCGTACCCCGGCCATGGCCCCCGGCATGGAGAGCCCGGTCACCACCAGGAGCAGCATCATCACGAACAGGGCCGGCATCATCCAGCGCAGCGCCCGCTCCACCCCCTGTTGCAGCCCTCCCTGCACGAACCACCAGGTGAGCCCGGCGAAGACGAGATGGGTGAGGGCCGGCCAGAGGGGATCGCTCACATAACCGGTAAAGAGTGCGGTGAGGGTGCTCGCCTCACTCAGGTTGAGCTCGCCGCCCACGGCCAGGGCCGCATAGCCCACGGTCCAGCCCCCCACCACGCTGTAGAAGCTGTAGATGAAGAAGCCACACAGGATCCCCATGTAACCCATCCAGCGCCAGTTCGGCCCCACCAGCTTGTGGAAGGCGCCGAGCACGCCGCGCTGGCTGCGGCTGCCGAGCAGGGTCTCCCCCACCAGCACCGCGACCCCCAGGGTGAAGCTGAAGAGCAGGAACACCAGCAGGAAGGCACCGCCCCCGTTGGTGGCTGTCACATAGGGAAATTTCCAGATGGCGCCAAGGCCGATCGCCGAGCCGGCGGCCGCCAGCACATGACCAATACGGGAAGACCACTGAACCTGGCTCATACAACCTCCGGGCAAGACAACATCAGTTCGATACTCCATGGCTAGACGCGGTGTGCGCCGCAACAAAAAAGGCCGCCTGAGGGCGACCTTTGCAATGAACAGTCAGACAAACGACACCTGCAAGGTCACCTCTCCAGGAAGGGGCTAAATCGGCCACAGAGAGCGATAAGGGGTGACATGGGAGGGCGACGCCTGCACGGTAAAAAGGAGCCACAGCCTAAACCATGGCAAGAGAAGTTGACAGGAAATAGTCTAAAACAGAACCAAAAACAGATTTAACCAAAACAAAATATCGAAATTACAGACTGTTACTCTATTTATTTTTAATTAACAGATTTTTATAAAGAGTCAATCCTGCCACACCACTCCCCTGCCAGCCCGGCCGGGGAGTGGCAGGGATGACCAAGCCTCCCTACACCAGGCCGCGCACCAGAATGCCACCAATGAGCAGGGGAGCCAGCCAGCGCCAGCAGCCCATCAGCAGGGCCCGCCAGTGGGGAGCCAGCCCTTCGGGCAGCGCCTGGCGACCGAGCCGCCAGCCCAGCAGCAGCGTCAGGGCCAGCCCGAACAGGGGCATCATCAGGTTGGAGGTGATGAAGTCCAGCAACTCGAAGATGTTCTTGCCAAACAGGGTCAGGGTGGCCCAGGGACCGAACGACAGGCTCACCGGGATGCCACCCGCCATCACCAGGGCAATGACCAGGTTGCACGCCGCGCGGCGGGACCAGCCCAGGCTCTCGCACAGGAAGCACTGCAAGTGCTCCAGCAGGGAGATGGAAGAGGAGAGCGCCGCCACCACCAGCAGAGAGAAGAACACCACCGCCAGCCCCTGGCCGAAGGGCAGTTGCTGGAACACCGCCGGCATGGTCATGAAGGTGAGGCCCGGGCCCGAGGCCGGGTCAATGCCGGTCGCCGCCAGTACCGGGAAGATCATCAGGCCCGCCAGCACGGCGATGACGCTCGCCAGCAGCACTACCCAGAGGCTGGAGCGACCGACCCCTTCACTGGAAGGCAGGTAGGCGCCATAGGTGGTGTGGATGCCAAGGCCGATGGAGAGGGAGAAAAAGGCCAGCCCCATGGCGTCCAGCACACCCGACATGCCGAGCTTGCTGAAATCGGGCATCAGGAAGTGGCGCACCCCGGCCATGGCGCCCGGCAGGGTAAGGCCGAAGGCCACCAGCAGTAGGATCATGATGAAGAGGGCCGGCATCATCCAGCGCAGGGTACGCTCCACCCCTTGTTGCACACCGCCCCGCACGAACCACCAGGTCAAGCCGGCAAACAGCAGGTGGGTCAGCACCGGCCAGAGCGGATCACCGACGTAGTCGTTGAAACGGGCGGTCAGTGCCGCGCCGTCCCCCTGTTGCAGCTCCCCCGCCAGGGCCATGCCCGTGTACCCCAGGGTCCAGCCGCCCACCACGCTGTAGAAACAGAAGATGAGCAGGCTGCACAGCAAGCCCATGGCACCGACCCAGCGCCAGCGCTTGCCCATCAGTTCACCAAAGGCGCCCACCACCCCGCGCCGGGTCAGGCTACCGATCAGGGTCTCCCCCATCAGCACCGCCACCCCCAGGGTGAAGCTGAACAGCAGAAAGACCAGCAGGAAGGCGCCGCCACCGTTGGCGGCGGTGACATAGGGGAACTTCCAGATGGCGCCGAGACCGACCGCGGAACCTGCGGCGGCCAGGATGTAACCGAGCCGGGATGACCATTGGGACTGCTTCATAAGAACTCCACGGGAAGGGCCTGCCAGCGAGGCCCGAAATGGCGCTCAGAGTACGCCCGCGGGCGCGCAATCACTCGGCGTATATCCGATATAAAACTCAGTTTTTAGCACCATTAACCAATAAAATTCGGATAACCAACCAATCGTGCCACAAAATAAAAACCGGAGCGGGGATGCTCCGGTTTGTTGTCTGCCCAGGTCTGGCGGGATTAGATCACCCCCAGCTCCCGCAACCGCTCCATCAGATAGCTGTGGGCGGTGTGACGCTCCGAGAGCACCACATCCGGACGGGGGTGCAGGAAGAGCGGCAAGGAGATGCGGGACTTGGCGGCACTGCCCCCGGTCGGGTTGATGACCCTGTGGGTGGTAGAGGGGTAGTAGCCGCGGGAGGCCTCCTGCAGCATGTCGCCGATGTTGATGACGAGGGTGCCGAAATCGCAGGGCACGTCCATCCACTCCCCGTCTGAACCTTTCACCTGCAGGCCCGGCTCGTTGGAGGCGGGCAGAATGGTCAGCAGGTTGATGTCTTCATGGGCGGCGGCGCGGATGGCACCCGGCTCCTCGGTGCCGTCGAAGGGCGGGTAGTGCAGCACCCGCAGCAGGGTCTTGTGGCTCTCTTCGATCATGGAGGAGAGCGGGCAGCTGTAGTGGGCGGCGATATCGCCCGGGGTGTGTTGCTCCACCCAGCCCAGCAGCTCGGCGGCCAGATCGTTGGCGAGGCGGTAGTACTCCATCGCCTGCTCTTTCAGCTCTGCCGGCATCTGGCCCCAGGGATAGATGTGGAAGTACTCCTTGATGTCCTTCTGGCTGTGCCCCTTGGCCACCTCGGACACCGAGGGCGGGAAGTAGCCGTCCTGGGTCTCGCGATTGAACAGGAAATCCTGCTTCTGTTCGCTCATGAAGAAGCGATACCAGTTGTCATAGATGGACTGCACCAGCTCCTTCGGGATGGGGTGGTGAGTCAGCACTCCGAAGCCGGTGGTGCGCAGGGATTCGGTGAAGCGCTCGGCCGCATCGGGGGAGCGATAATCGACGGTCAGGACTTTCATTGTTTTTATGTTACATGCCAGTTAAAAGTAGGCGCAGTTTACCCTGCCTCCCCCGGCAAGAAAAGGCTGCCGGAAGCCCGTCTACAACGGCTTGAAAATACTGATAAAAACATCATGATACGGCCCCCTCGCCCGGTGCTTGTCCCGGACGGGCCTCCTCTTCTAGAATGCCCCACCCCCTTTGCTGTCGGAGCCCCCTCATGTCCCCCAAGATCCTGTTGTTGACCCTTCCCTTCCTGCTCGCCGGGTGCAGTTCCCTCTCGGAGGAGGAGTGCCGTGCCATGAGCTGGTACAACCAGGGCTATCAGGACGGGGAGCAGGGCAAGACCCGGAGCGCCACCCGCGACTATCAGAAGACCTGCGGGGAGTACGGCCTCAAGGTGGATGAGGCGGAGTGGCAGCGAGGCTACGCCAAGGGGCTGGAGCTCTATTGCATCCCCGAGCTTGCCTACAGCAAGGGACGGGAGGGGAGCGAATACCTGGGGGTCTGCCCCAACGACACCAGCTTCCTCACCCAGTTCGAGCGCGGCCGCAAGGAGTACCTGCTGGAGCAGCGCCTCGGCGAATTGCAGCAGGAGCTGGAGCGCACCGAGCGGAGCATCCACCAGCTGGATCAGCAGATCCGGGGCGAGAGCGACAGCCGCCAGCGCGACTACTATCGTGCCCAGCGCGAGCGCGCCATCCGTCACTACGAAGGGGTATACCGGGACTACAACCGGCTGCGCTTCCCGGATCGGGTGATCCAGTTCTCCTTCGGGAGCTGACAAAAAGGGGCCGACATGGCCCCTTTCTGTTTATGCCGCAGACTGTTTTTCCCCTCAGGCGGGCAGGACCCAGCGCTGCAACGCCAGGGCGATGCCATCCTCGTTGTGATCCGCGGTGACCCGGTCTGCATGGGCCTGGATCTGGGGCGCCGCATTGCCCATGGCCACCGCCAGCCCCACCTGCTCGAACATGCTGATATCGTTGTTGTTGTCGCCAAAGGCCACCAGGTTCTCCATGGCGATCCCCTCGCTCGCCGCCCACTGGGCCAGCCGGTTGCCCTTGCTGCAACCTGGCTGCACCAGCTCCACCGCATAGGGGGCCGCCCAGTCACGGGTGAAGGGCAGTCTCTCCACCACCTCCCCGACGAAACGGTGCAACCGGCCGGGATCCTGGTTGAACAACTCCAGCTTCCAGATGGGGGACTGCAACCAAAGCTCGATATCCTCGGCAGGCAGCAGGGAGACCTTGAGGTGATCCGGCTGGGTTGCCGACCAGCGCCGCATCCGGCCCACGTGCTCCTCGCAGCCCAGGTAGCCGATGCCGTCCCCCAGGTGGAACAGCGCCCCCATCTGCTGGGCTTGCACCTCCTCCAGCAGGGCGCTGAGGGGCGCCACGGCCAGGGGATCCCCGGCGAGGATCCTCTCCTGCACCGGATCATAGAGGTAGGCGCCGTTGCTGCAGATGATGGGGGTGTCGAGGGCCAGCTCGTGGTGGAAGGGACGGGCCGTCATGAAGTGGCGACCCGTCACCAGCAGCACCTTGATGCCGTGGGCCCGGGCCTGGGCCAGGGCAGCCCGGGTAGCGGACGAGATCTTGTGATCCCGGGTCAGCAGGGTACCGTCCATGTCCAATGCAATGGCCTGATAACGACTCATATCACCTCCAAGAATGTCGAGACGGGTGCGGCGCCATCCCCTCCCGTTTCCAGTGCCATGACGACACATCTCACCGCCGGGAATGCGGACTGGGCATGGCAAGGCCCATGATGGGAGACGCGCTCGCCGGGGGGCGGGAACAGCGGAGCAAAGAGCCATACCGTCCCAGACTCGGCGCCGCGATGCAAGTCCGGCCCGTCACCCCGTCGCCGAACTGTGATCCCCGCGCCCTTCGTCAGCCCGCCTCGGCGCACCCGGCCACGGCGTTTCGCCTGTCCGCCCGTCTGCGCAATCCGTAGAAGCCGAGGGCACAGATCACGCCGCAGAGGCCGGCCAGGTAGAAGGGCCATTCGGTCCCCGCCAGCAGCACCAGGCTGCCCAGCACCACCGCCAGGATCTCGCTGCCCACCGCCAGACCGCGGTAGAGCCCCATCGCCTGCCCCTGCTGGCTGGCATGGCTGCGGTTGGAGACCGCCACCGAGGTGGCCAGCTCCCCCAGACTCATGCCGATGCCGGCCGGGATGAAGGTGAGCGCGAGCCCCCACCACTGGGTCGGCAGGATGAACATCAGCATGCCCGCCGCCATCACCAGGTGGCCGACGATGCCAAGGGAGCTGCCGCGCCAGTGCCGTGCCAACTGCTCACCGATCCAGGAGCCCAGCATCATGGGCACGCTCACCAGCACGGCGGCCTGGGCCAGTTGCACCGGATCCCATGCCAGCCGCTCCACCAGCCAGACATTGAAGTAGGTGAAGTAGAGCTGCACCGCCCCGTAGCTTGCCAGGGTCAGGGCAAAGTAGGGCAGGAGACGAGGTTGCAGCAGCAGTTGGCGGGTCGAGAGGGGAGCCTCATCCCGGGTCGCCGGCACCGGGGGACGATTGGGCAGCAGCCAGAGCACCAGCAGCAGGTTGATCACCGTCATCCCCACCGCCAGCCAGGCCGCCAGGCTGTAATCCCCCGAGACCACGGCCGCATAGCCCCCGATCATGGGGCCCACCACCCAGCCCAGGTTCATGCCGATGTTGATGCGGGCGAAGTTGCGGGCCTTGGTCCTGGCCGTGCTCATGTCCGCCGCCATCGCCTGCACGATGGCGATGTCGCCGTTGAAGAAGCCCTCCACCACCCGGCTCAGCAGCAAGAGCGGCAGGGAACGCCAGGCGATGCCGAGGGCCATCAGCACATACCCCGCCAGCACCCCCACCAGACAGAGGGTCAGCACCGGCTTGCGCCCATGGCGATCGGAGAGGCGGCCAAGCAAGGGGGCACCTACCAGCTGAAACAACGGATAGAGCCCCATGATGACGCCAAGCCACACCTTGCGGCTCCAGTCCGACGCCTGTGGCGTCAACATGCCCTGGGCCGGATCCAGCAGCAGCGGCGCCAGGACGGGGGAAGGCAGGCTGAATCCCGCCACCGCTAGCGTCACCGTCATCACCAATACCCAGAGGGTCGCCTGTCCCTTGATCCCTTCCATCTTCGCCTCATTAAATAAAGTCATCGGTTTATTTATATTGTGAGGGGTCGTCCATTAAGTAAAGCAAATTGTTGATTTAAATCTCCCTGCTACCCATAATGACCTCATCCAGGCGGTCACCGCACCGATACCCACCACCGGAGCCCCCATGAACGCCAGTACCGACAAGATCCTCTATCTGCTGAAAACCCGCGGCCCCCAGAGCGCCGCCGAACTCGGCGACCAGTTGCAGATGACGTCCATGGGGGCACGCCAGCACCTGATGGCCCTGGAGTCCGAGGGCTGGGTGGGGTTTAGTGACGAGGCCCGCGGCCGTGGTCGCCCGGTGCGCCTGTGGCACCTCACCGACCAGGCCTGGCAACGCTTCCCCGACACCCATGGCGATCTGACCCTGCAGCTGATCGACGACATCCGGCAGGTGTTTGGCGACGCGGGCATGGAGCAGCTCATCACGCGGCGGGAGCAGCAGATGCAGGCTCGCTATGAATCCAGGCTGACCCAGCCGGCGCTGGCAGACAGGCTGATGACGCTCAAGGCGCTGCGCACCCAGGAGGGGTATATGGCGGACATGTCGCAGGAGGAGGACGGCAGCTGGCTGTGGTGGGAGAGTCACTGCCCCATCTGCAGTGCGGCCAGGGCCTGTCGGGGCTTTTGCCGCAGCGAGCTGGCGCTGTTTCGCCGGTTGCTGGCGCCGGCCGAGGTGGAGCGGGAGCAGTATCTGCTGGAGGGGGACAGCCGCTGCCTCTATCGCATCCGGCCGCCCCACCCCTGAGCGGGCGGAACGCAAAAACAACAAAGCAGGCGCCGGGATGCCTGCTTTGTTGCCTTCGGGGAGGAGGTGCTCTCGTTCCAGCCCGTTGTTTCCCGATAAGGTCGAACGGCTGATGGGGCTCTTGACCCGGTAAGGTCCTTCACCACAGGTGCCTGGTCGGGCGCCTGTCTTGCCACCGGAAGATGTAATCATGGTACTCCCCGCGATGCGGTGAGTGGTTGTGAAGTAGCAGGTATTTTCAGTTGTTTTTGCAATAGTTCACCCTTAATCTAGGAAAAGTGGATTAGTAATTGCGAAGAGGTACGGAGAATGCTGAAACTTGATCGTATAGACAGGCATATTCTGGAGCTGATGCAGGAAAATGGCCGCATCAGCAACCTGGAGCTGGCCGAGCTGGTCGGGCTCTCCCCCTCCCCCTGCTCGCGCCGGGTCAAGGCGCTGGAGGATGCCGGCCTCATCGATACCCATGTCACCCTGCTCAATGCCCGCCAGCTGGGGCTGACCCTCACCGCCTACATTCACATCTCCATGGACAGGCACACTCCGGAGCGGTTCGAGAACTTCGATCGCGCCGTCAAGGATCTGCCCGAAGTGCTGGAGTGCGACCTCATCACCGGCAACGATGCGGATTACCAGCTCAAGGTGGTGGTGCGGGACATGGAGCACTACCAGCACTTCCTGCTGGACAAGCTGACCCACATCTCCGGCGTGACCGGGGTGCGTTCAAGCTTCGTGCTGCGCCGCATCAAGCACAAGACCGCCCTGCCCCTCAACCACCTGGGCTGACAACCCACCCCTCATCCGGGGAGCACCAAAAGCAAGAGGAGGCCCGGGCCTCCTCTTCTTGTCTCTGCTATCAAGGGCATTCGCGGTCAACACAGCACCCGGGCGCCATCGCGCCGCCAGGTGGCAAACGCCTCGTCATGCCTCGACCTGGCTGACATCCTGCACCTGCAGCAACCAGCCACTCTGCTCCTGCAGGGGTTCGCCGCGCAGCCGCAGCCGCTCACCGGTCGACACCCACTGCCCTTTGGGCAGAGAGATTTCCAGGCTCTCGCTGCCGTTGTCGAACACCCAGCGATCGGCGCCCAACGACTCCATCAAGTACCCTTCCATCTCCACTCTGGACTCGGCCTGCCAGGAGGGGGATGCGGTATCACGGCTCTCGATGAAATCCCCCTGAACACCAAAGCTGGCCAGCCCCCACAGAATGGAGAGCCCGACGATGGATGATTGCATCTCTCTCTCCTGTTGGTTTGCTACCTTGAGGGCCAGTATGGGAAGAGAAAAATGAGTGCACCATGAACAAGGTGCCAAAGTGCTGGCAAGATCGCGAAAAAAAACCGGCCCCATGGCCGGTCATGTCATTTTATGTCGTACAGGTCACACTACTTGGCCGCTTCTTCTGCCATCCGTGCAGCCCTTGGTTTATTTGTCCACATGGCCACCCCGCGGTGATCCGCACAGATCCCCTCGTCGGTGACCGCCCTCACCCGGACCCCGTCCTTGCAGATGGCCTGCCAGGCATCGGCATCGTCGATCTGCAGCTCGGAACGGGGATAGGAGGTATCGGCGCAGGCGCACAGCAGGATGGCAAACAGAGGCAGCAGGGATTGCATGGGTTTCATCGGGTCACTCCTGACGGGAAAAGGGATCAGCGCCCCAGCTGCGCCGCCACGCGATCGCAAAGCTGCTTGAGCTGGGCCAACTCAGCATCGGCCAGATCCACCTGATTGCGCAAGCTGTCCGCCAGACAGCACTCCCTGACCTCCTGCTGCAACTGGCGTCCCGCCTCGGTCAGACTGATGCACTTTTGCCGCTCATCCTCGTGGGAGACGGTGCGGGTCAGCCACCCCTTGCTCTCCAGCCGCTTGACGATGGGGGTCAGGGTGCCCGCATCCAGTCCGGTCTCCTGCCCTATCTCCTTGAGGCTGACCTCGTCCCGGGCCCAGAGCGAGAGCATCACCAGGTACTGGGTATAGGTGAGATCCAGCTTGTCCAGCAGCGGCCGATAGGCACGCATCACCGCATTGGAGGCGCTGTAGAGGGCAAAACAGACCTGCTTTTTCAATTCGCTCATGGAGGACCTCGCTGACGACAAGGGGGGCAGTATACCCCATCAACTTCGGGGCTGAATAGTTTGCACACAAACAGTTGCCAGCCCCCGCGTTCAGGACTACCCTGATTTTAGTTTGCACACAAATAAAAATACCAGGCCGCCGCCCGACGCGCGGCCCCACTGCCGGAGAATGCCCATGAATGCCATCAGCCATCAAATCCAACTGCTGCGTCGCCCCACCGGTCTCCCCACCCTGGAGGACTTCGCCCTCCGGGACGTGCCCCTGCCCGCCCTGCAGGAGGGAGAGGTGCAGGTCGCCAACCAGTGGCTGTCGGTGGATCCCTACATGCGCGGCCGCATGAGCGAGGCAAAAAGCTACGTTCCCCCCTTCCCCCTCAACGGTCCCCTCGACGGCGGCGCCATCGGCACGGTACAGGCATCGCGCCACCCCGATTTCAAGGTGGGGGACAAGGTAAGCAGCATGCTGGGCTGGCGGGATGCCTTCGTGGCAAACGCCGCCCAGCTCACCCGCCTGCCCGACACCACCCTGCCGCCCCAGCGCTTCCTCGGCGCCCTCGGCATGCCGGGCATGACCGCCTGGGCGGGCCTGCACAAGGTGGCACACCTGAAGGCCGGTGAAACCCTGCTGGTCTCGGCGGCCTCCGGGGCGGTCGGCACCATGGCGGTCCAGCTCGCCAAGCAGGCGGGAGCCAGGGTCATCGGCTCCACCGGCTCGGCCGACAAGGTCGCCTACCTCAAGACCCTGGGAGCCGATGCGGTGATCAACTACCGGGAGACCCCGGATCTCGACGCCGAGCTGGCCCGCCTCGCCCCCGAAGGCATCCACGTCTACTTCGAAAACGTGGGGGGCGCCATGCTGGATGCCGCCCTCAACCACCTGGTGGTGCACGGGCGCATCGTGCTGTGCGGCCTCATCGAGCAGTACAACAGCAACGGCCAGGCCAGCGGCCCGCGCAACCTCTCCCAGGTGATCCGCAAGCGCATCCTGATGCAGGGGCTGCTGGTCTCCGATCACTGGCAGCACTACGGGGAGTTCCTGGCCGAGGCCATGCCGGCCTTCGAGGCGGGCACCCTCCAGGCCGAGGAGACCGTCAGCGAGGGGCTGGCCAGCATGCCGCAAGCCTTTATCGGACTGTTCCAGGGCCACAATACCGGCAAGATGCTGGTCAGACTGCCCTGATCCGGGGGCATTTCCCATCTATTTAACAGATAGAATGTCGCCAGACCCATCCATTTAAGCGATGGAAAATCGGCATCCGATCGCCCTTGAACAGGCAGCTTGCGCAACGGGCCCATCCCACCTAAGGTGGGCCCGTTTTCCCTGGCGCACCCCGCCGTCTCAGCAAGGAGCCTCCCCTATGTCTACCCCCTATCCCCGCGTCGGTGTCGGCGTCATTCTCACCAATGGCCAGGGCCAGGTACTGCTTGGCAAGCGCAAGGGCAGCCATGCCCCCTACTGGTCCATCGCCGGCGGTCATCTGGAATTGGGGGAGACCTTCGAGTCGGCAGCCATCCGGGAGGTGGCGGAGGAGACCGGCTTCGTCATCCGCCAGCCTCGCGTCATCGCCGTCACCAACAACCTGGAGACCTGGCGCGAGAGCGGCCTGCACTACATCTCGGTCACCCTGCTGGCAGAGGTGGACGGGGAGCCGCAACTGCTGGAGCCGGAAAAATGCGAGGGCTGGATCTGGTGCGACCCGCACAATCTGCCCGAGCCTCACTTCGATGCCAGTCGCCAGTCCATCGCCTGCTGGCTGGCGGGACAATGCTACCTGCCCCAGGCACAACCTGCCCCCTGACCCTCACCGGCAGGCTGCCGCGCGTCACCCCAGCACCTCTCGTCAGCTGGCGGAGGCGACCAGCCACCCCGCCAGCCCCTGTTGATGGCAGGCAGCGCGGGAGGGCGTACCGTCACCAAACTGTCACTTTTTTGTCATATTATCCGGGCCAGGATGATGACGAGGAGGGGAAGATGGGACAGGTATTCATGCAGTTCTTGTGGCTGGGGTGCATCAGTGTTGGCGGGCCGGCCGCCCATATCGGCTATTTTCAGCGCACCTTTGTCCAGCGGCTGGGCTGGCTGAACCAGGCGGAGTTCGCCCAGTTGCTGGCCCTGTGCCAACTGCTGCCGGGTCCGGCCTCCAGCCAGCTCGGCTTTGCCATCGGTCGCCACCGCGCCGGCATCGGCGGCGCCCTGGCCGCCTTCGTCGGCTTTACCCTCCCCTCCTTCCTGCTGTTGCTGGCGGCCGCCGTCGGTCTGGGTCAGCTTGCGGGCAACCTCTGGCTGGACGCCGCCCTGCACGGCCTCAAGCTGCTGGCGCTCGTCGTGGTGGCGGATGCCGTGCTCACCATGAGCCGCCAGTTCTGCAAGACGGCGCTGCAACAGGGGGTCATGGTGGCCACCGCCGCCGCCCTCTGGTGCGCCCCCGGTCTTCTGACCCAGGTCGCCATGCTGCTCGGCGCGGCCCTCCTCTGTGCCCTGCGCGAGCCGCACCCGGGGAGTCAGGGCCCCGCGTCCACTCCGGATCGCCAGCCTCACTGGCCGACCCTGCTGCTGTTCGCCCTGCTGTTCGTCGGCCTGCCACTGGTGGCGAGCGGCCCCGTCAGCCAGTTGCTGGCCGACTTTTACCGGGCAGGCAGCCTGGTGTTTGGCGGTGGTCACGTGGTGCTGCCCCTGTTGCAGGAGAGCCTGGGTCACCACCTGAGCGAGCAGCAGTTCCTGACCGGCTACGGCCTGGCCCAGCTGGTACCCGGCCCCATGTTCACCCTGGCCACCTACCTGGGCGCCGTGCTGCTGCCCTCCACTCCCCTCATCGGGGCGCTGCTGGCGACCCTGGCGCTCTTCCTGCCGGGTTTCTTGCTGCTCTGGGCGCTGGGCCCCTGCTGGCAGCACTGGCTGGCCCGCCCCCGTCTGGCGGGGGCCGTGGCCGGTATCAACGCCGCCGTGGTGGGGCTGCTGCTGGCGGCCCTCTATCAGCCGGTGTGGCAGAGCGCCGTGCTCTCCCCCACCGATCTGGCGCTGGCAGCCGTCGGCTTCTACCTGCTGCGGGTGCCACGGCTCCCCGTTCTGCCCCTCGCCGCCCTGCTGACGGGGGCAGCCCTGCTGCTGGCCTGACGAACCCGCGACAAGTCAGGCAGCGCCCGCCGGGCTGGCGGTCATGGCTCTTATCCCCGAGGGGAACCAAAGAGAGCAAGATCCGTCAGGACAGCTCGGGCCCGTTGGCCGATAGTGGGCAGCACAGAGGAGAGACCATGGATCACAACCAGACAGAGGCCTACCGCCGACGCTTTCAAACGGTGACCGAGCACATCGAGCGCCATCTCGACGACGACCTGTCGCTGGAGCGGCTCAGCGCCGTGGCGCACTTTTCGCCCTTTCACTTTCATCGGCAATTTGCCGCTTACTGCGGCGTGCCGCTGGGGCGTTACATCCAACTGCTGCGGCTGAAGCGGGCCTCTTACCGGTTGGCATTCGCGCCTCTGGACAAGGTGACTGATATCGCCCTCGATGCCGGCTTCCAGCATGGCGAATCTTTCAGTCGCGCCTTCAAGCAGACGTTCGGCCTGACGCCCAGCCAGTTCAGGCAGCACCCGGACTGGGCCAGCTGGCATCGCTGCCTGCCACGGCCCCCCACAAAGAGGATTGACCCCATGCGAGTCGACATCATCCAGTTCCCGCAGACCGCCGTCGCCGCCCTGACCCATCAGGGCCTGCCCGAGCGCATCAACGACACCGCGGCGCGCTTCATCCAGTGGCGCAAGGCCACGGGCGGCTCCCCGGTCGCCACCAGCCGGACCTATGGCCTGGCGCCGGACGACCCCGCCACGACGGAGGGTGCGGCGTTTCGCTTTACCCTCTGCGGCAGCGTCGAGGCCCCCGTCGCCGAGGACAATGAGTGGGGCGTGAAGAATGCCCTCATCCCGGCCGGGCGCTGCGCCGTGGTACGCCACCACGGCTCCCACGACCTCCTGGCCGACTGTGCCCGGGCGCTCTACCGCGACTGGCTGCCCGCCAGCGGCGAAGAGCTGCGGGATTTTCCGCTCTTCTTCCACTACCACAACTTTGTACACGAGGTGCCCACCCATGAGCTGGTCACCGACATCTACCTGCCGCTGGCATAGCCCGGCACCTGACAGGGGGAGATAAAAAAGCGGCGCCTCCG
>NZ_JBFOCP010000032.1:0-13083 GCF_040907855.1 Aeromonas sp. s4
ATCCCAGGTCGTTTAGCTCAGCTGGGAGAGCACCTCCCTTACAAGGAGGGGGTCACTGGTTCGAGCCCAGTAACGACCACCATGCTTTAAAAAATGATTTCGATGGGTCGTTAGCTCAGTCGGTAGAGCAGTTGACTTTTAATCAATTGGTCGCTGGTTCGAATCCAGCACGACCCACCATCATTTCAGTCTTGTCCCAGGTCGTTTAGCTCAGCTGGGAGAGCACCTCCCTTACAAGGAGGGGGTCACTGGTTCGAGCCCAGTAACGACCACCATATTGAAAAGCCCGCAGCGATGCGGGCTTTTTCGTTTCCGTCTCCCATCAGGTTCGCAGTCGATCCAGCTCGCTTGCCAGGGTGGTGGCCGCCTGTTCCAGTGCCTCGCTCAGGCGCTGGCTGGCATTGGCCTCTTGTCCCAGGGTGGTGGCGGCGTCGCCGATGCGCATCAGGTTCTGGTTGATGGTGTCGCTCACGGCACTCTGCTGCTCGGCGGCGGTCGCCACCTGGCTGATGTGATCATGGATCTGCTGGATCTGGGTGACCACCTGATTGAGTGCCTCGAAGGCCTGCTCCGTGCCTTCAACCGTGCTCACCGAGCGGGCGATCCCCGTGCTCATCAACTGCTGGCTGCTGGTGACCTCGGTTTGCAGGCTGCCGATGAGCTGCCCTATCTCGTCGGTGGATGAGCGGGTCTTGTTGGCCAGCGCCCTCACCTCGTCCGCCACGACGGCAAACCCCCTGCCCATGTCGCCGGCCCGCGCCGCCTCGATGGCTGCGTTGAGGGCCAGCAGGTTGGTCTGTTCGGCAATGGCCCGGATCACATCGAGAATATGGCTGATATTGGTGCTGCGCTGGGCGACCTGGGCGACCGCCTTGTCGGCCTGATGCATGTCCTCGACCAGGGTATGGATCTCGTTGCGGGCCCTGCTCAAGGTCTGCTGGGCCGTGCTGACATGGTGGGTCGCCGCTTCAGACTCCTGCGCCGCCTGTTCCGCATAGCCCGCCACGCTGACTGCCGTGGTGCTCATCTCGTGCATGGCGCTGACCACGCTCTCCAGCTCCAGGCTCTGATCATCCAGGCTGCTGCGCATGGCATCGGCCGTCTGCTTCATGCCCCTGGCCTGCTGATGCACCTGTTGCCCAATCTGCTTGCTGCCCTGCACCATGGCCCTCAGCTTGCCGAGGAAGGCATTGAGATGCCTGCCCAGCTCGATGAGCTCCTGGTGGGTGTCGATACGCATCTGCTGGGTCAGGTCGCCCTCATTGCTGGCGAGGTGGGAGACGTGGCGGCTGATGAGGGAGAGGGGCGCCGTGATGGTCTGGATGAACCAGACAAGCAGGCCCAGGGCCACCAGGGTGATGACAACGATGGCAACCAGCTGCTGCTGCTGGGTCGCCTGCAACAGGCTGCCGAGCTGCTGGCTGATGGTGTTGGCCTGGCTGAGGGCGAGGGCCTTGGGCACCTTGATCATCAGCCACCACTGGTTGTCGGCAGCCTCGATCCGTATGGGCTGCTGCAGGATGAAATCGCTGTCGGTATCGGCGGTGTGTCCATTCGGGGCAACCAGTCCGGCCTCTGTCAGGGGGCGCCCCAGTTTGTCCGAATGGCGGTTGCTGCCGACGATGAAGCCCGCCTTGCTGACCAGGGTGACCTCGGCCTGGTTGTCATAGAGGCTCTTGCCAAGGTGCTCGGCCAGTTGCTGGAAGATGGGCAGGTTCATGTCGACCCCGGTGATCCCGGCAAACTTGCCATCCTTGAGGACGGGCACCGTCAGGCTGGTCATCAGCATCTTCTGGCCAGGGCTTATCTCGTAGAGGTAGGGTTCCATCAGGCAGGGGCGACGTGTCTCGCGACCGCAGAGATACCACTCGCTGTTGCGAATGCCGAATTCATTGCGCGAGGTGTCGAACTTGGCGTCACTGGTGGCGGCATCTATGGTCTGCTGCGCGATGTTTCCGTTCTGTTCCCGGGTGAAATAGACCTCGAGACTGCCCTTGCCGGCAACCGAATGGCTGGCGCCCGTCTGCCAGTCGGCGTCCTGTCCGTCGTAACCGTTGGGTTCGAACTGGGCGTAGATGGAGCTGATCCCGTTTGCCTGGCGCAGGCGGCTGCCAAGCAGGAGCTCCACTTGCGGGCGACTCAGCCGCTGGTCCGGCTGGGCCATGCTTCCTTCAAGCTGCGCCGCCATGCCGAGCGGTATCTGATAGGCCTGCTGCAACTGGTCTTCGATCTGCACGGCATACCGCTCTGCCTGGAATTGCAGGGAACGGGAAACCTCCTGCTCCAGGGCGCCACGGGTCTGCGCCATGATGTCATCGCGCAGGCCGTTCAGCGAGGAGGACTGTATCCATGTCATGGCGACGCCACTGGCGAGAAAAAGCCCCAGCGTGAGCAACAACAACTTGGTCTTGAGCGAACGTTGTTTCATTCGACAACTCCTTTTGGCAAGAATGACAACGATATGGTCGGAGCGGGTCCTGACAGTTGTACTGTACTGGATTTGTTGATGGGTTTGTGCACGGCTTCTGGTTATAATTTTGGCCTTCCCGAGCGTTGATGGAACAGTCGCAATGAGCAATGCACTGAGCAGTATTCCGCCGGTAGTCGAGATGGACTACCCCTTCCCGGCCAAACCACAGCCCCTGACTCCCGAGCAGAAGGCGACCCTGATCGCCGAGATCAAGGTGCTGCTGCAGGCGCGCCAGGCCGTGCTGGTTGCCCATTACTACACGGATCCCGAGATCCAGGCCCTGGCAGAAGCCACCGGTGGCTTCGTGGGTGACTCCCTGGAGATGGCCCGCTTCGGTCGCGACCATGCAGCCCAGACCCTGATCGTGGCCGGTGTGCGCTTCATGGGAGAGACCTCCAAGATCCTGAGCCCCCACAAGCGGGTGCTGATGCCGACGCTGGAGGCCGAGTGCTCTCTTGATCTGGGTTGTCCCATCGACCAGTTCTCCGCCTTCTGCGATGCGCACCCCGATCACATCGTGGTGGTCTATGCCAATACCTCGGCAGCGGTGAAAGCACGGGCCGACTGGGTGGTCACCTCCAGTATTGCACTGGAGATCGTCGAACATCTGGACAGTCAGGGTCACAAGATCATCTGGGGCCCGGACAGACACCTCGGCGCCTATATCGAGAAGAATACAGGGGCCGAGATGCTGCGCTGGCAGGGTCACTGCATCGTGCACGACGAGTTCAAGGCCAAGGCGCTGCGCGAGCTCAAGGCCCAGAACCCGGATGCCGCCGTGCTGGTGCACCCGGAGTCCCCGGCCTCCGTCATCGAGCTGGCGGATGCGGTGGGTTCCACCAGCCAGCTCATCAAGGCCGCCAAAGAGCTGCCCCAGCAGAAACTGATCGTGGCGACCGATCGCGGCATCTTCTACAAGATGCAGCAGGCCTGCCCGGAGAAAGAGATGGTGGAGGCGCCCACCGGCGGTGATGGTGCCACCTGCCGCAGCTGCGCCCACTGCCCCTGGATGGCGATGAACGGCCTGGTGGCCATCAAGGAGGCCCTGACCGATGGTGCCGAGCGTCACGAGATCCATGTGGATGAGGCACTGCGTCTCAAAGCGCTTGTCCCGCTCGATCGCATGCTGGATTTCGCCGCCGAGCTCAAGCTCAAGACCCAGGGCAACGCCTGATCGTCGCTGATGGCAAGATGCAAAGAGGGCTCCCGCGGGAGCCCTCTTTAATTTATCCGTCAGCCGTATCGTCAGATGATGACGGTGGAGAAGCTGTGCTCCTCGTCGGGCGGGACGGTGATCCCGTCCTCGGCGGTGATGGCCGCCTCGACACAGAGCATGGTGCGATAACCGTCGTCACTCATGTCGGCCATGGCGCTGGCCCCTTCCTGCCAGGGGGTCCAGACCACCACGCTGTCGTGGTTGCCGCTGACCACCCGGGTGGTGCGCTCACCATCCTGCACGCTGACCATGGCATCGGGCTGGCGGTAGATGCGATCCATGGCTGCGGTGACGGTCAGCGCGCCCTGTTGCAGTTCGTTTCGGCCGGTCAGCTTGTCCAGATAGGGTTCGCCGAGGCCGGTCACGGTCACCGCTTCCGGCGCACTGATCTGCAGGTAGGTGTGCAGGGCGGCATTGTAGGTGAGCGCTGACTTGCCGGTGTTGCGGGTGGTCAGCACCAGGGAAAGCTCCTTGCCGACCAGTACGTCCAGCTCCAGCTCGAAGGCATGGGGCCAGAGTGTCCTGCTGGCATCGTTGTTACGCAGGGAGAGGTGGACGAGTGTGCCATCCCCGTGATCGGAGACCCCATCCAGCGTCCACAGGCAGTTGCGTGCGAAGCCATGAGCCGGCTTGCCGCTGCCAACGCGAGCGGAGGAGGGGCCGAACCAGGGCCAGCAGAGGGGAATGCCGCCGCGAATGGGCTTGCTGCCATCCAGTATCGCCTTGTCGCTGAGCCAGAGAGAGGCCGGCTCACCATGGCGTTGGTACCGCAGCACATGGGCGCCAAACAGGCTTATCTCGGCCCTGGCGTGCTCATTGTCTATGGTCAGCAGGGGCAGGCCATCCTGGCTCAGGGTGCAGTGGGCAGTCAGCGTACGTGTCGGTGTCATAAAGGCTCCAGTGCTCGGGGACATTCAGAAAGGGTCCGTGATTCAGAATACAAAAAGGCGGCCATTGGCCGCCTTTTTTCAAGCTACGCGATTGCGCATCCCAAATTACTTGGAGATGTGAGCGATCAGGTCCAGAACCTTGCTGGAGTAGCCCATTTCGTTGTCGTACCAGGAGACGACTTTCACGAAGGTCTTGTTCAGCTGGATACCAGCCTTGGCATCGAACACGGAAGTCTGACGCTCACCCAGGAAGTCGGTGGAAACCACTTCGTCTTCGGTGTAGCCCAGCACGCCCTTCATGGCGCCTTCGGAGGCAGCCTTCATGGCCTGGCAGATTTCAGCGTAGGACGCTTCTTTCTTCAGGTTGACGGTCAGGTCAACAACGGACACGTCCGGAGTCGGAACGCGGAAGGCCATGCCGGTCAGCTTGCCGTTCAGTTCCGGGATGACCACGCCAACAGCCTTGGCAGCACCGGTAGAGGACGGGATGATGTTCTGAGCCGCACCGCGGCCACCGCGCCAGTCTTTGGCAGACGGACCATCAACGGTCTTCTGGGTAGCAGTGGTAGCGTGAACGGTGGTCATCAGGCCGGATTCGATACCGAAGGTATCGTTCAGAACCTTGGCGATGGGGGCCAGGCAGTTGGTGGTGCAGGAAGCGTTGGAAACGATGTCCTGGCCAGCGTAGGAATCCTGGTTGACGCCCATGACGAACATCGGGGTAGCGTCTTTGGACGGACCGGTCAGTACGACTTTCTTGGCACCGGCAGCGATGTGCTTGCGAGCGGTTTCGTCGGTCAGGAACAGACCGGTTGCTTCGGCAACAACGTCAACACCGATTTCGCCCCATTTCAGGTTGGCCGGGTCACGTTCAGCGGTAACACGTACGGTTTTGCCGTTGACGATCAGGTTGCCGTCTTTGACTTCAACAGTGCCCTTGAAGCGACCGTGAGTGGAGTCGTACTTCAGCATGTAAGCCATGTAGTCAACGTCGATCAGGTCGTTGATACCAACCACTTCGATGTCAGCACGCTCAGCGGCCAGACGGAAAACGAAACG
Source organism: Aeromonas sp. s4 (assembly GCF_040907855.1). Classification (NCBI taxonomy): domain Bacteria; kingdom Pseudomonadati; phylum Pseudomonadota; class Gammaproteobacteria; order Aeromonadales; family Aeromonadaceae; genus Aeromonas; species Aeromonas sp. s4. The sequence goes on from NZ_JBFOCP010000032.1 coordinate 5,636, forward strand.
ACCGATACGGCCAAAACCGTTAATACCTACTTTGATAGTCATAATTGGTTACCTAACTGTTCAGTAGTCAAAGAAAATTCCGTTTGTAAATTTACTAGAACTCCCTCGCGAGTCAACCAACAATCTGCGCGAAATTGCGCTATATCATGAAAAACTGTGAAATTTATTTTCGGTTTATGTAACTGGCTACCAACTTTTGTTGAATGCATCATCAGCAAAGTCGGTGGCAGAGAACAACAATAGTGCCTGCCCGGTCACACATCCAGCCGGGGAGATATGTAAAAATGTGCGCGGTTTAGCATGGCCAAAGAGCCACTGTTCAAGTACCAACCATAAAAATTAATCACAAAATAGCGTAGACAGAATCCACAGCGGGAATTCTCAAACTATGACCACCCTGATTGAACAGCTGGCTGCCGCCAAAGGCATTGCCAGTGAGTATGTTGATGCCTGGGGCCAGCCGGCCCTGGTATCGGAAGAGAGCAAGGCCGCCATGCTGGGCGCCATGGGCTACCGCGTCGACGACGAGGCCGCCCTGTCCGAACAGCTTGAGCAGGAGCACCGTCAGCACTGGCTGCGCGCGCTGGATCCCGTGATGGTGGTACGTAGCGGCGACGCCGTTACTCTTGAGGTTCGCCTCCCCATCGAATTCGTCAACGATGCCCTCACCTGGCAGCTCCAGCAGGAGCAGGGTGCAGTGCTGTCCGGTCAACTCACCCCCATCGAGGGTGAGCTGGTCGGGGTGGCCGAGTTCGAGGAGATGGAGTGCCAGGCCTATCGCGTCACCCTGGATGTGCAGCCTGCGCTGGGTTATCACCAGCTCATCCTGCTGGAAGAGGGCAATGACGAGCCGCTGGCCACCATGCGTCTCATCGTCGCCCCCAAGTCCTGCTACAAGCAGGCGCCCATCGCCAATGGTCGCAAGGTGTGGGGCCCGAGCGTCCAGCTCTACTGCCTGCGCAGCCGCCACAACTGGGGCATCGGCGATTTCAGCGATCTCGGCCAGCTGGTTGAGAATGCCGCCGCCTGGGGAGCCCACTTCGTCGGTCTCAATCCCATCCACGCCCTCTATCCGGCGAACCCGGAGAGTGCCAGCCCCTACAGCCCCTCTTCCCGTCGCTGGCTCAACGTCGCCTATATCGATGTGGAAGCGGTGCCCGAATTCTTGGGCAACGATCGCCTGAAAGCGGAGGTGGCGAGCCCGGCCTTCCAGCAGCACCTCACCTCCCTGCGGGTCAAGGACAACGTGGATTACACCGGCGTCATCCAGACCAAGATCGGGATGCTGCGCCAGGTGTTCGACCAGGCCAGCTTCAGCGCCGAGCGTCAGGCTGCGTTCGATGCCTTCGTGGCTGCCGGCGGTGACAGCCTGCAACAGCAGGCAGCGTTTGACGCCCTGCAGGCCCACTTCTATGCCAAGGGCGAGAATGCCTGGGGCTGGCCGGTCTGGCCCGAGGCGCTGCGCGATTACCACAACCCCGAAGTGGCGGCCTGGATGGCCGAGCACCAGCAGGATGTGGCCTTCTATCTCTATCTGCAGTTCCTGGCTGACGAGCAGCTGGCCCGGGCCGATGCCCGCGCCAAGGCCGCCGGCATGGTGATGGGGATCTACCGGGATCTGGCGGTCGGCGTCTCCGAAGGTTCCACCGAGATCTGGGCAAACCGGGATCTCTACTGCCCGAAAGCCTCGGTCGGTGCACCGCCCGACATCCTCGGCCCCCTCGGCCAGAACTGGGGCCTGCCCCCCATGAACCCGAACCAGCTGTTCGAGGCCGCCTACCAGCCCATGGTGGATCTGTTCCGTGCCAACATGCGCTCCTGCGGCGCCCTGCGCATCGACCACGTGATGGCCTTGCTGCGCCTGTGGTGGGTGCCGCCCGGAGAGTCCGCCGCCAAGGGGGCCTACATCTATTATCCGGTGAACGATCTGCTGGGGATCCTGGCCCTCGAGTCTCATCGCAACCAGTGCTTGCTGATCGGCGAGGATCTGGGGACCGTGCCGGAGGGGATCGACGTGACCCTGAAAGAGAACGGCGTCCACTCCTACAAGGTGTTCTTCTTCGAGCGTTCCAAGGACGATGGTGGCTTCATCTCCCCGGCGCACTACGCCGAGCAGGCGATGTCCGCCCTGACCACCCACGACATGCCGACCCTCAAAGGCTTCTGGCACTGCGACGATCTGGCGCTGGGACGCGAACTGGGCCTGTACCCGGATGAAGACGTACTCAAGACCCTGTATGCTGATCGCCACCAGGCCAAGCAGCGGATCCTTGACAGCCTGCATGCTCATGGGGTCATCTCTGGCAATATCAGTCAAGACGTGAACTGGGTCGGCATGAATACCGAGCTCAACCACGGTCTGCAACTGCACATGTCCCGCGGCAGCTGTGCCCTGTTCAGCACCCAGCTCGAAGACTGGCTGGAGATGGACAAGCCGGTCAACGTGCCGGGTACCAGCTACGAGTACCCCAACTGGCGTCGCAAGCTCTCCCGGGATCTGGAGGATATCTTCGCCGACGAGGCGCTCAAGAATCTGGCGGGCAAGATGAGCCGGGCCCGTGACGAGGCCAGCCGTTGAGCTTTGAACGCCAACATGTGACTCACTTTCATCCGCTTCGGCTTCGGCCGAAGCGGATGTTCAGCCATCAAAGGAAATGTCGATGCCCGTTGAACGTTTGGTTGCCGCCCGCTGTGCCGATCCCTTCTCCCATCTAGGCCTGCTGGCCAATCCGGATGGGCCAGGCCTGAAACTCACCGCCTGGTTGCCCGATGCACTCGAGGTCCGGGTCAGGGATCTCAAGTCAGGCAAGATAGTTGCCACCCTGACCGCCGCTGACGAAGCGGGCCTCTTTGAAACTGTTTTCACCCGCCGCAAGAATCCCTTCCCCTACCAGCTCATCGCGACCTACGCCGACGCCAGTGCCGACATCATCGATCCCTATCAGTTCCAGGCTGCCGCCTGGGAAGGGCTGGCGGAACTCACCTGGCAACCGGAAAACCTCTACCACACCCTCGGCGCCCAGTTGCGCACCGTGACGCACCTCGGCCAGCAGGTGGAAGGGGTACGCTTTGCCGTCTACGCGCCGAGCGCCACGGCGGTGAGCCTCATCGGCGATTTCAACTTCTGGGATGGCCGCCGTCACCCCATGCAGCGCAGCCAGTGCGGCCACTGGGTGCTGTTCGTGCCGGGGCTCAAGGCCGGGGATCGCTACAAGTTCGAACTCAAGGACCCGGCGGGCAATCGCCTGCCCCACAAGAGCGACCCGGTGGGCTTCTACTGCGAGCAGTACCCCTCGTTCGCCTCCGTGGTCTATGACCACGGCCAGTACCAGTGGCAGGACGCCGACTGGCGCGAGAGTCAGCTCAATGACAAGCGCGAGCAGCCCCTTTCCATCTACGAGTTGCACGTGGGTTCCTGGAAGCGCCACTCCAACGGCGACAGCCTGAGCTGGCGCGAGCTGGCGGTGGAACTGGTGGATTACATCAAGGAGATGGAGTACACCCACATCGAGCTGCTGCCAGTCTCCGAGCATCCCTTCAGCGGCTCCTGGGGCTACCAGCCGGTGGGCATGTTCTCCCCCACCAGCCGCTACGGCACGGCCGACGATTTCAAATACTTCGTGGATCAGTGCCACCAGGCGGGGATCGGCGTGATTCTGGATTGGGTGCCCGCCCACTTCCCGTCCGATGCCCACGGCCTGGCCCGCTTCGACGGCACGCCGCTCTACGAGTACGAAGATCCGCGCCGTGGCTGGCACCCGGACTGGAACTCCTACATCTATGACTTCGGTCGCGATACCGTGCGCCAGTTCCTGGTGGCCAGCGCCCTGTTCTGGCTCGACAAGTTCCACATCGACGGCCTGCGGGTGGATGCGGTCGCCTCCATGCTCTATCTGGATTACTCCCGCAACGCCGGTGAGTGGGTGCCCAACGTCGATGGCGGCAACCACAATTACGAGGCGATCAGCCTCTTGAAGTGGACCAACGAGGAGGTGTACGGCAAGTACCCCCACGCCATGACCATCGCCGAGGAGTCCACCGCCTTTGCCGGGGTCTCCCGTCCCACCTTCCTCGGTGGCCTGGGGTTTGGCTTCAAGTGGAATATGGGATGGATGCACGACACCCTCAGCTACATGCAAAAAGAGCCCATTCACCGTCGCTACCACCACAACGACATGACCTTCTCCATGGTGTACCACTATGACGAGAACTTCATTCTGTCCCTCTCCCATGACGAGGTGGTCCACGGCAAGCACTCACTGCTCTACAAGATGCCGGGGGACGAGTGGCAGCAGGCCGCCAACCTGCGCGCCTACATGGGCTTCATGTATGCCCACCCCGGCAAGAAGCTCAACTTCATGGGCACCGAGATCGCCCAGAGCAACGAGTGGAATCATGATGCCCAGCTGCCCTGGCACCTGTTGCAGTACCCCAGGCACGGCGGCCAGCAGCGGCTGATCCGGGATCTCAACCACCTCTATCGTCATGAACCTGCCTTGTATCAGGCGGATTATGAACAGGCCGGTTTCCGCTGGCTGGATCATCAGGACGCGGACAACAGCATCTTCGCCTGGCTGCGGGCCGACAAGCTGGGGGCCCATCCGCTGGTGGTGGCCTGCAACTTCACCCCGGTGCCGCGCATCGGTTACCGTCTCGGGGTGCCGGCTGCCGGTCGCTATCGGGTGGTGCTCAACACCGACAGCGAGCATTACTGGGGCAGCAACTATGATGTGGGTCTGGTCTTCGTCGCCGAGGCGACCCCCTGGCAGGGGATGGCACACAGCCTGGTGCTGGACTTGCCGCCGCTCGCGACCTTGTTCATCAAACAGGAGTCCTGATGTTTGAAATGGAAAACGGGGTAGATCACCCGCTTGGCGCCCGTCTGGACGAGACGGGCTGCCACTTCTGTGTCTGGGCTCCCCAATCGGACAAGGTGGAGCTCTGCCTGTTCGACGACGAGGAGCAGGAGCTGGCGCGTCTCCCCTTGCCCGGTCGGCGCGGCCAGTACTGGTTCGGCCACGTGCGCGGGGTCAAGGCTGGTCAGCGCTATGGCTACCGGGTGCATGGCTCTCCCCAGGAGGGGTTGCTGTTCGACCCGGACAAGCTGCTGATAGACCCCTATGCCCGGGCACTGAGCCGTCCTACCCACTGGGACGATGCCCTTTACGAGGGGGACAGCGCGGCCATGGTGGGCAAGTCGGTGGTGGTGGACGATGCCTTCGACTGGCAGGGGGTCGGCAAGCCCGGCATCCCGCCGGAGCGGGTCGTGCTCTACGAGACCCACGTCAAGGGGTTCACCCGCCAGCACCCCGGCATCCCCAAGGCGTTGCAGGGCACCTATCTGGGCATCAGCCACCCGCTGATGATCGAGCATCTGCAGGGGCTGGGGGTGACCTCGGTCCAGCTGATGCCGGTGGCGGCCTTCATGTCCGAGCCCAGGCTCGAGCAGCTGGGGCTCACCAACTACTGGGGCTACAACCCCATCGCCTTCTTCGCGCCCGAACCGCGCTACGGGGCGAAGGATGCGGTGACCGAGTTCAAGACCATGGTGCGCGAGCTGCACCGGGCTGGGCTCGAGGTGATCCTGGACGTGGTCTACAACCACACCGCCGAGTCGGGCTTCGACGGCCCCATGCTCTCCCTCAAGGGATTTGACAACGCGGGCTACTATGCCTTCGAGTCGGGGGCCCACGGTCCGGATTACCATCGCCACGCCAACGTCACCGGCTGCGGCAACAGCGTCAATCTGGATCACCCCAATACCCTGCGACTGGTGCTCGATGCCCTGCGCTACTGGGTCACCGAGATGCAGGTGGACGGTTTCCGCTTCGATCTGGCGGTCACCCTGGCGCGGGAAGCGGGGGAGTTCGATCCCATGAGCGCCTTCTTCAAGGCCATGATGGCGGATCCCGTGCTGGCGCGGGTCAGGCTCATCGCCGAACCCTGGGACATCGGCCCCTTCGGCTATCGTCTCGGCCAGTTTCCGAGCCAGTGGCTGGAGATCAACGATCGTTACCGCGACACGGTGCGCGCCTTCTGGCGCGGGGATGCGGGCAAGATGGGGGATTTTGCCACCCGTCTGGTGGGCTCGCGGGATCTCTTCCCGAAGAACTGGCGCTCCCCCCACACCAGCGTCAACTACCTCTGCTATCACGACGGCTTCACCCTCGAGGACCTGGTCTCCTACAACCAGCGCCACAACCAGGCCAACGGCGAGGACAACCGGGACGGCCACGGCAACAACCTCTCCAGCAACCACGGGGTGGAGGGGCCGACCCTGGACCCGCGCATCAACAACCTGCGCCAGCAGCAGAAGCGCAACCTCATCGCCACCCTGCTGCTGTCACAGGGGACGCCCCACTTTCTGGCCGGGGATGAGATGGGCCGCAGCCAGCTTGGCAACAACAACGCCTACTGTCAGGACAACCAGATAAGCTGGGTGAACTGGCAACTGCGCCCGGAGGACGAGCGGCTGCTCGCCTTCACCCGCCAGATGATGGCGCTGCGGGCGGAGTCAGGGGTCTTCTCCAACCTGCAACTGAGCGACGACGGCTGGAACGGCAAGGCGACCAGCTGTCACCAGGTGAACTGGTATCACCCGGACGGCCATCAGCTCACCGATCAGGACTGGCACGCCCCCATGGGGCAGGCGTTTGCCATGGACATCGGCATGATCGGCTGCACCGGGGAGCGCTGGTACGTGCTGTTCAACGCCAGCGACTATGACATCCAGTTCCGCCTGCCGCCGCCGGGGGAGGGCATGGAGTGGATCCAGACCATCGACACCGCCACCAACGACGGCCTGCCCTTCCTGCCGGACGACATCAAGCGGCAGGTGGCGGTGGGGCGTGCCCACTCCCTCAAGCTGCTGGAGCGGGTCGCCCTGCCGGCGGCGGTGCTGGCGAGTGAAGGGGTGGTGGCAGCGGATGTTGTCGCCGTGTTGCCAACGGGATCACAGTTCCCGCTGGCGGGGTAGAGCCAGGCGCCCTGACTGGGTATGCTGGGCACCGTTATCAGTGGTGAGGAGCCGGAATGAGCAGTAACAACCCTGAACAGTGGCGCGACAAGCTGAGTGCAGAGCAGTTCCACGTCTGCTGGGAGAAAGGGACCGAGCGTCCCTACAGCGGTGCCCTGCTGCACAACCGCAAGAGCGGCGATTACCACTGCGTCTGCTGCAAGCAGGTGCTGTTCCACTCAGGAGCCAAGTTTGACGCGGGCTGCGGCTGGCCCTCGTTCGACCGGGCCATCGAGGGGACGGTGACCTACACCGAGGACAACAGCCACGGCATGAAGCGGGTGGAGATCACCTGCAGCCAGTGCGGCTCCCACCTCGGCCACGTCTTTCCCGACGGGCCGACCGAGACCGGCCAGCGCTACTGCGTCAACAGCCTGAGCCTGGATTTCGAGCCCGACGCCTGATCCCCGACACGACCAGCGGCGCCTCCCTT